>WTJZ01000156.1 GCA_011524615.1 Akkermansiaceae bacterium
CATAAGCCCCCTAACAATAGGGCTAAACAGCAAATAGTTAATCGAAATTTCATAGGCACCCTATAATAAGCATACCAATGGATAACCTATACAATCAAAAAGGATAAAAAATTAATTAAAACATAAAATAAAAAAGACTATACAATTTCACTAATAAAATTTAAGAAAGTCCAAAAGTTACACCCCAAAGAGTTTCCGTCCCCTCCTTGAGATGAGAGCACAAAAAAACGCACCCCCCAACCGGAGAGTGCGCCTTCAGAACACATAAAACGCTGATTACGCTTTGTGAGAGTTTTCTGCTCCATAGAGCTCCATCGGATTCTTAACGAAGGAGAGAAGGTTATCCTTACCATGTTGACGGTTATCCTCGAAGTCATGGAAGTCAGACTTGAGGTGAGCACGTTGTTCTAGGAAGGAGAGAAGGTGTTCACGATATTCGAAGAACTTAGGATCAGCGAAGATCTCTTCACGGTCACGAGGACGCTCCCAGTGAATGTTCATGACCTCACCGATACGTGCAAGTGGTCCGTTCGTCATCATGATGACACGGTCAGACATGAAGACAGCCTCATCCACATCGTGAGTAACAATCATCGAGGTCAGCTTCTCCTGAGCAACGATGTCCAGAATCACATCCTGTAGCTCCATACGAGTAAGAGAGTCGAGACGCCCAAACGGTTCATCAAGGAGAAGAACCTTAGGCTTCAGTGCGATTGCACGAGCGATACCAACACGCTGCTGCATCCCTCCTGAGAGTTCACGAGGGAACTTCTTCATTGAGTCCTTGAGACCGACACGAGCGAGTGAGTACTCCACGATCTGCTTACGCTCTTCTGGAGTAGCATGAGGATAAACATTCTTAACCCCGAGCATAACGTTGTCGAACGCGTTCATCCACGGCATGAGACATGGCGCTTGGAATACTACGGCACGGTCAGGACCAGGGCCATCGATCTCCTTGTTATCAACGATGATACCACCCTCTGAGATCTCATTAAGACCAGCGAGCATCGTCAATACGGTAGACTTACCACATCCTGAGTGACCAATGAGTGAGACGAACTCACCTTGGAACATGTTCAGATTGAGCCCCTCTACCACGCGGAAGTCATCACCAAATGGGTTTGGGTATGCTTTAACGAGATTGGAAATTTCTACGTAACGTTGTGACATAAGATAATTTTGTTAATGGTTATGGGTTGGTTACGAAGGTTGCGAGACTTTATTATTAAGTGACGGACGACCAGAGATCGGGGTGAAGTTCTTCGGCATGACTGATGGCATCGTGTATTGTGAGCCAGATGCAGCTGCGAGCTCCTTCGCCTCCTTATTGAGACGCATGAGGTATGCGGTGATCTCTGTCTTCAGACGCTGATACTCTGGGTGATCATTGAGTGCATGACGATCACGAGGGCGCTCCATATCGACCTTGAACGGTTCTGTGAGAGTCGCCTCAGGTCCCATTGTGAGAGGAGCGATACGGTCAGACATGAGTACTGCCTCGTCCACGTCATTCGTGACCATTACTACCGTACACTTCTCCGCTTCCCAGATATTGAGAATATCCTCTTGGAGACTACCACGAGTCAGGGCGTCGAGTGCTGAGAGAGGTTCATCGAGGATGAGGACCTCAGGCTTGAGAGAGAGTGTACGAGCAAGAGATGCACGCTGTCTCATCCCTCCTGAGAGTTCATGAGGCTTACGGTCACGTGCTGGCGTGAGCTTCACCATCTCGATGTAGTGCTCAACGTGATCAGCGAGCTCCTTCTTACTGTAATTAGGAAAGACCTGCGCCGCGGCGAGAGCAATGTTCTCGAAGGTCGTGAGCCAAGGGAGGAGTGAGTAGTTCTGGAACATCATCCCGAGGTGTGGTCCAGGCTCTGTGATCACTTCCCCATTGAGCTTCACTGTCCCCTTATCTGGAGTATGAAGACCTGCGAAAAGGTTCATCAGAGTAGACTTACCCGATCCTGAGAATCCGATGATCGAGACGAACTCATTCTTCTTAACACTAAGGTTAATGTCCTTGAGTACCTCGTAGCGGTCCGACGGTGGGCCGAACCCGATCGATACATTATCTAGTTCTATAGACATAATCTAAAGTTGGTTAGACTTACGAGGGCTGGATTAGAGTGTTGCTGACTCGTCGAATGACACGAAGCGTTGGAGGATAATCATGAGACGGTCTAGGAAGAAACCGATGATACCTACTACGAAACATGCAAGGATGATGTTAGCAAAGGATTGTGATGAACCGTTCTGGTATTCATCCCATACGAACTTACCGAGACCATCTGATGATGAGAGAGCCTCTGCTGCGATGAGTACCATCCAACCTACACCGAGTGAGATACGAAGACCTGCGAACACGAGTGGAAGTGATGATGGAATGATGATCTTAAAGAGACGTGACCAGAATCCGAGACGAAGTACCTTCGCAACGTTGAGGTGGTCAGGATCGATCGATGAAACACCGAGAGCCGTATTAACAAGAGCAGGCCAGAGAGCACACATTGCTACCGTACATGCAGAGAAGATCATCGCAGGGTTCGTCTGGAAGTAGCTCAGTGGGTTAATGCTAGAGTTAAGGAAGACGAAGAGTGGGTGCTTCTCAGGATCTGGGAAGAATGCACCTACAACGATCTGGAAGATAAGGAGCCATACAACTGGCGATACTGGACGGAAGATCGAGATAAGCGGAGTAAGACACGCCATAACGATCTTGTTAAGACCACACATGATACCAAGTGGAATCGCGATCAATGCACCAATGATAAAGCCAACGATTACGGTAAGAAGTGAACGGTGCGTCTGCCATACGATCGATGCTGCACGTGGGTACTTTTGCTCATCAGCCTTATCAGCCTTCTCTGTGTTAGAGACGACATACTTAGCTTGCTTGAGAGCGTCTTTGCCTGTGGTTGAGGCCGCTAGGGCTGTTTCCGCATCTTCAGCCTTTGCTACGAATGACGCCTTCTTCTCAGAGAGGTTACCTGTAGTGAGGTAAGAGAGACGCTTCTTACCGTGTTGGATCTCGTCCGCTACTTTGTTAGCCGCGAGCTGTGCTTCTTTCACCTCTTTTGGTGGATTAGAGCGGATGTCATCCATAGCGGTTTTGATATCCTTGAGTTTTCCCTTTTCAGCATCAGTCTTAGTATCATTATCGATGATCGCAGCCACTAGATCTGCAGACTTAGCCTGCTTAGCGGCAACCTTATCAGAGAGGGCTGTAAGAGCAGCCTTACGTGCAGTTTGCGCTTCTTTGTACTGAGCCTTGAGCTCGTCATACTCCTTCTGGAGAGGCGCAAGCTTCTTCGCTGTCTCAGCCTCAGCGTTTGCTGAAGTTTCTTTTGAGATCGCTTCGAGCTTCTCGAACTCAGCTTGGAGTTCCGCTTGGAGAGCTTCTACTTCCTTGATCTCTGCGAGACGATCTTCACCGGAGAGGAAGAAGGCTTTTTCCTTCTCATCTTCTTTCTCATGGAAGCGTAGACTGTCTTGTCCTGCAGTCCATACTTTCGTTGGTGTTGGAACCTCACCAGATTTCGTCTTGTGCGTAGGTGCAATAACCGTCCAGAGGAAGATACATCCTACTACGAATAGGATCGGAAGAACCATGTAACGACCAATATCCTTAATTTGCTTCTGTGGCTCTTCGCCAAAAAGAAGACGTACTGGTGGATCAAATACCTTAAATCCACTTACGTCGATCACCTTAAGGATTCCGTATTTTATTTTATCTACTTTGGAGTCAGCCATATCAGTAATTTTATTGTTCTACTGCTTGCCTAGCTCACTCTGTGCCAACCCACAAAATGATATCATTCATGAAAAAACACAAAGAGATGAATTTTCCTCATGATTAAATTATAACCTTCCTGTTATCATCCCCGCAGCAACGACGCACATATAGATAATCAGGACCTGTAATGATACCTTCCCCTGATGAACTATTACACTATATCATGAAATTTTTCCTTAGAACGTTAAGCTTACTCGCCTTATTGACGCACTCCGAATGCATGGCAGACACCGATCCTCAACCTCGTTATGACGGCTCATGGGAATCCCTGCAAGAAATGCCCGTGCCTGAATGGTTCGACGACGGTAAAATCGGAATCTTCATCCACTGGGGGCCGTATAGTGCCCTAGGCTATCAACATACTGGTCGCGGCTATGCAGAACATACTCCTAAAAATATGTACCGTGGCCCTCAGCACTATTTCCCTTACTTGGAAAGTAAGTTTGGCGCAGCTCCACCCGAGTTTGGCTATAAAGATGTCGTTGATCACTTCAAAGCCGAAAACTGGGATCCTGACGCTTGGGCCCAACTCTTTGCCTCTGTCGGAGCTAAGTATGTCGTACTCACTGCCGAACACCACGACGGCTGGGCCAACTGGGACTCAGAGCTCACTCCATGGAATGCAGTCAACAAAGGCCCTCAACGCGACCTGGTTGGAGATCTCGGTACTGCGGTCAAAAAGGTAGGCCTCAAGTACGCCCCCTCTTATCACCGCGAACGCCATACCGGCTTTTTTGCCAATGATTTATATAAGGTCCACAGTAAGCCTAATAGAGTCATACAGCAGGAAATCGAGTCACACCCAGAATCCGCGCTGCTCTACGGGCCTGACTTTTCATACTCTAAGCACTTCGTCGATGATTACGTTGCACGCTGGCAAGAAATCCAGCGTAAGTACGATCCTGACTTTCTCTGGATCGATGATATCCCTATCTACACTCGGGATGGTAATAATGTGAGAAAGGGGATCAGCACTCCTGAGATCAAATACTTCGACGACCAATGCCGTCAGATGATCACCGACTTTATGAACTGGGGAACCGAAAACGGGAAAGAGGTATACCTCAATAATAAGGGAGCTAACCGGAACTGGCCTGACGGAGTCGGGTGCTTAGAAAAGGATAACCTCAAACTCAAAGTCATAGGCCCCAAATGGCAAAGTTGTACTACCTTTGGCACCTCATTCGGATATCTGAAAGGAGATGCCTATAAGCCCATCAAGTCGATTATCCACGAAATGATCGAAGTCATCAGTAGGAATGGAAACTTCCTCGTAAATATCGGACCCAAAAGCGACGGCACCATTCCTCAACCGCAGGTAGAGAGACTCATGGAGATGGGAGCATGGCTCAACATTAACGGTGACGCCATCTATGGGAGCCGTTATTGGAAGCACTCAGAACAACAGGAGGGACACCTCGCCTTTACCACCAACGGGAAAAAGCTCTACGCTATGAAGCTCGCTGCCCCAACTGAACCCTTTACCATTCACGGAACCAAAGGGTGGACCGCATCATCTATATCTCATGTGAGACTCCTCGGCTCTGATGCTAAGGTCTCTTGGCTGATGACCGAGCAAGGTCTCCAAATCACCCCTCCATCAACACTAGGCAAGAGTAAGTATGCCTGGTCATATGAAATCCTGACTGATCGCGAACAACACCAACCGTCCGCAATCCAGAGCGACGCATCCAGAGCACTTAAGGGGACCAAAAAAGTAGATCTAGAGGGACGACATTAACCCCGATTCACCATCACCAACCGATCTCGCCATCATTAAGGGTCAATAACCTCGATCTCATAGGCAAACGTAGATGATACCTTTGACCGAAAGGTCTCCGGATCAACAAGCCCACGCCTCATCGTGACCTTCTTCAATGACGGGATCGTAATCGCGCCCAACATCTCGATCCTATTCAACTGAGTCAGGTCTAAGTGCTGAACGCGAGCCTGATTCAGAGTAACCGAGAAAATGAAGTCCGAATTAACAATCGTTAACTTCTCCAGTGGAACGTAACGTAACAGAGAGGCTCTCCGCTGATGGTTCCTAAAGGTAATACGCGTGTCACAGATGACGGTCAATTGCTTGTAGTCGTCACTCAGCTCATAAGTCATGCTGCTATCATTAAACTTCTCAACAAACTTCATGATCGGAAGAATGTATGCTGCCCGATCTGAGCGCGCATGGTAATCAAAGTGCAAGATCGACTCTAGAACTGAACTCGCCTCGCCCGTCCCTGTATGATCCACTTGTTCAATGAAGTCTACAAGCTGAGCAATCGTCGGACGCGATGTATAATGAAAGGCATAGTCCGGAAAGAGCGATGCGTAGTTAAAATGACGCCCCTCTCTCTCTCCTTGCTGATCACGCGCAACAGCTCTAAAGTTCATCTTAATCGCATTCACCTTCGTCTTCAGAGCATTAGCCTCCTCACTATCACTCTGTATTAACAAGGCCTGAGCCAGATTGCGCTCCGTCTCACTTAATAAACTCAGAGGGGAACTCCTCTCGAAGAAGTTAGATAAAACCAGATTAGAGGAATAGACCAACTTCGACACTAACTCTGATTCGAGCAGATCAATGTCCTCTAGTACGGTTCCGTAATCATCCTTTATTTGAACTACTTGTTGCTCCAAGGCGACCGCACGAGCCTGCTGCTCACGCACCTCTGACCTCTCACAATAGAGCTGGTATCCAGCGAACACCAGTATCCCCCCCATTAGTAGGAAGGTCGTAATCTTAGTACGGTGACGCCCGATGAATAAGGCCATCTCTCTCCATATACTAGGTTGTTCTGCTGCGGTAGAGAACCCTTTCGTAAACCGCTCTACATCGGCCTGTAGAGCCAAGACCGTCTCATACCGGTCAGTAGGCTCACACTGTAGGGCCTTGACCACAATCGCCTCTATTCCAGGCGGCACAACTAATTCAGAAAAGCGCTCCCTCAGAGGCTCTAAATACGCAATCCGAGTCTTACTCAGTACCTCTTCCTGATTCTGCCCGGTAAAGGGAGCATCACCTGTTAAGAGAAAGTGGAGAACCCCACCAAGCGCAAAGATATCGGCTGCGGGACCTTTCGGCAGGTTAGGCTCTGTCTGCTCAGGTGCCATATACCCGGGAGTCCCTTTTATATATCCGTAGAGTGTGTTCTGCGCTCTATCGGCATCCACTTGAGTATCGTAGCGGTCGCCTTCCGCTCCTATCTTCTTCGCAATCCCCCAGTCACAGACCAGTACCTCACCAAAGTTATCACACTGAATATTATCAGGCTTGAGATCCAAGTGTACCACCATCTGAGCATGGGCATACGCGACAGCGTCACAGACCTTTAAGAAGACCTCTAGCCTCTGCTCGAGGCTTCCCCCCTCCTTCACTAAGTCCGATAAGGTCTGATTACTCTTCAGGTCCATCGTGAAGTATGGCCTCCCATCCTCGTGCACCCCAGTATCCAGTATCTTAATGATATTAGGATGCTTCAGCGACGCCGTGAGCCAGGCCTCTCGAACGAACATTTCATAGAAGTCGACTTCCAAGTGCGAACGCAACTGAGCAAACGCGACATAGCGATCAGTCCTCCGGTCGTAACACTGATAGACCTCCTTAAGCACGCCCTCCCCTAGCAAGCTCATGTCCCGATAACGATCCTCAATAGCCTGCAGCTGAGTATAAGCAGGACACAATACTGCTAGCGCATCCCCCTCTAAGGTCTCTGCATCATCATAGAGAGCAGATAATGCGTCCTTATTTCTGATCCCTGTGTTCTTCATCTATTGCCCCTCTAGTTCTTCCGTGAGCGCTCGGACTTCTTGGAATAGACTTTGTTTCACTCTGCCTTGCAGGACAAAGACTGACGCCTTCGTCACCCCTACCTTCTCCGCGATCTCATCTGCACTCAGCCCATCTAAGCCTAACTGAAAGACCTCTACCGCATTTCCTCGGAATAAACCCTCCACTCTCTTGAGCGCCTCATTGGTAATATAGGCCTTCCACTCCTGTTCTATCCTCACGTCTAGGTCAGAACAATCCCCCTCGATGTCAATCATGACATCCTCTCCGCCCACTTGATTAGGCGTCTCCTTCAGCGTCCTCTTCTTCCGAAAGTGGGAGATGGCCACATTCTTGATTAACCGACTGAACCAGGTTCTAAACTTAGCCTTAGAGCGGTCAAAGCTCTTTAGGTCACGACTCAGGATAATCATCACCTGTTGCACCAGATCATCAACATCATTAGGGTCCAGTTCCAGCTCCTTCAGTACATAATAGATAAATCGTCTATAATAATCAAAGAGCTCCGCCCAGGCCTGATCATCCCCCGTATCTAAGGCGCGCGCTAATAAGGTATACTTTGTCTGCTGATTACTCGTACTCACTTCACCTATAAGAACGTGCCTATCTCATTGAATCTAACAAGGCATATCCTTAGAATTATACAAATAAAGAAGGCCACACCCTCAGGTATGGCCTTCCTTTATACGAATCTGAGAGGCGCGAGGCACCTAATTCTCAGAGCATATCGATCTAGTCTTCTTGATCCGCGATGTATCTCTCTGCTTCGAGTGCAGCAGCACACCCCTGACCAGCAGCAGTAATCGCCTGACGATATTGTGTATCAGCAACATCACCTGCAGCATAGATCCCCGGCGTCTTCGTAGCCGTCTGCCCTGGAAGCTGGATCGCATACCCTGACTCATCGAGCTCTACTAATCCATTGAGGAAGCCGGTATTAGGAGTATGTCCGATCGCCATGAAGACCGCGTTTACTGGCAGTTCACTCTCAGAACCATCCACTGTATTCACGAGCTTGACTCCCTTAATCTTTCCTTCGTCATTGAGGAGGTATTCTCCGATGGTCGAGTTCCAGATCATCTCCACCTTCTCATGCTCGAGAGCACGCTTAGCCATAACCTTTGAGGCACGGAGTTCATCACGACGGTGAATGAGATACACCTTACTTGCGAATTTAGTAAGGAACGTTGCCTCTTCACATGCAGAGTCTCCGCCACCGATCACACATACTGGCACGTCACGGTAGAAGGCTCCGTCACAGGTCGCACATGCTGTCAATCCAGCTCCACCCTTTGTAAGCTCGAGCTCACCAGGAAGACCAAGGTAACGAGCTGATGCACCTGATGCCACGATCACGGTCTTAGACTGAATCGTCTCCGCTCCACAGATGATGTCAAATGTCCCGTCTTCATTACGATTGATCGTCTCTACGGTCTTAAAGTCAATACGAGCGCCAAACTTCATTGCTTGCTCCTGCATCTTGAACATGAGATCTGGCCCCATTACTCCCTCAGGGAAGCCTGGAAAGTTCTCCACATCTGTCGTTGTGGTAAGCTGACCTCCTGGTTGTGAACCTGTGAGGATGAGCGGCTTGAGATCCGCACGTGCTGCGTAGATTGCTGCAGTATATCCTGCAGGGCCGGTTCCGATAATGACAACATTTTCCATGGTTGGTAAACTTGCTACACCTCGTCCTCTATTGGGTCAAGGGAATGGTGATGAATTTAATCGAGTTTTCCCCTCTGGCAAATATACGCCTCACATTTTTATCCCGATGAGAGACAGCACCTACAGGGTGTAATACTAGCCTAAAGTAGCCCCCTTACTACACCCAGAGACTACTTGATAAAAAAAGACCCTCACATGGAGGGCCTTTGATCAATATGTTAGGATTGGGTCGCTTACTTGAAGTCTACGAGCTCAACGTCGAAGACAAGGAGTCCACCAGGACGTCCTGAACCTTCTTGCTTAGGACCGTATGCAAGACCTTCTGGAATCCAGAAGCGGAACTTGTCGCCCTTGCTCATAAGCTGGAGACCTTCCGTCCAACCAGCGATCACGCCACCGAGAGGGAAGCTAGTCGTCTCACCACGAGTGATCGAGCTATCGAACATTTCACCGTTCGTCTCCCAACCTGAGTAGTGTACTGTCACATTGCTCGCCGCTGTTGGCTTATCACCGCCTTCACCTTTGCTAAGCACCTTATACGCAAGACCTGACTCGGTCTTCTCCGCATCAGCAGGAACTGCTGCTACGTCTTCTGGTACTGGAGGAGCAGGAATTGGCTCCTTCACATCGATGAGCTCTAGCTCACAACGGACGAACTCGTCAGGAGCACCAAGCATTGCACCAGGGATGTATGCTTCTGCTTTTCCGCCTTCCTTGAGCTGTGTGAAGACCTCTGTGAAGAATGGAGGGAGCTTGTCCATAGGTGCCGTTTGTGGTCCACCCATTTGCTTAGATGACTGTACTGGCTGTCCGTTAGGAGCGAAGAATGTGAAGTGGAACTGTACGTTCTTATCAGCAGCTGCTGACTCCCCTTCACCCGCTTCTGTGATCACGTATGCGATTCCGCTCTCTGTCTTCTGAGCGTCTGCTGGTGCTTTTACTGGCTCTGGGCCTTTCTCAAAGCTAAGAAGCTCTACGTCGAAGACGAGCTGACCGCCTGGACGTGGTGATCCTGGCACCTCTGGTCCGTATGCAAGTTCTGCCGGAATCCAGAAGCGACGCTTCTCGCCTACTACCATGAGCTGGAGACCTTCTGTCCACCCCTTGATCACTTGGTTGAGAGGGAAGCTCGCTGGCTCTCCGCGCTTGACCGAGCTATCGAACATTGATCCGTCCGATGACTTCCATCCTGTGTAGTGTACTGTCACTGTATCAGTGGCGCCTGGCTTATCGGTTCCAGTACCTGCTGTGAGTACCTTAGAAGCGAGTCCACTTTCTGTTACGAGTGCGTCAGCAGGAGCTGCTGCCACATCTGCTGGTGCTTTGAGTTCGTCTTGAGCCATAAGGCCGAGAACACTGGCAGTATACGCTGTGACTACCAAGAACAATTTTGAGTAATGTTTCATATTCCTTGTGTTGATTCGGAGCTAACGCTGTCGCTTCCCCTCCTCTGAATCACTTCAGCGTCACGAAACCGTCAGATTGTTGCGTCTTTCTACGCCTGAGCATTCGCGGTTGTTTCATCAATGTCAACAGAGGTCTTCAAATTCTCCAAACTTTTCTTGCAGTATCGCCTGCTTGCTGGTTAGTTATCGCGCAATATTCATGCAGAATCTTTGGACGATTCATCGCTCCAGCCTGCCTATGTTATGACCACTGCTTCTAAGCTCAAAAAAGAACACCTCATCCTGGAACTCTCCGCCGATGATCGGTTCTCCGCGTTTACTGAGATCATTCAGCACCTCGTCAATGCTAAGGCTATCCCCATCGATAAGCACCAAGACATTCTGACCCAACTCACGAGTAGAGAAGAACAAACCACCTTTGCTGTAGGCAAGACCATCGCCATCCCACATATCAATGGGACCGACCTGAGGCAACACGTGTTCGCCTATGCCCGTTCCTCTGAGGGTATCGAATTTGGTTCCTGCGACGGCAGCCTCGTCCACCACATCTTCCTCGCTCTCATCCCAGAGGACAAGAAATCCGGCTGGCTCAAGACCCTCTCAGGCACGGCTAAGGTCCTCAGCGATCTAGAACTCCGCCACGCACTCAGCGACTGCGACAGCGAGGACGACCTCTTCTCGACTCTCTTATCTAGCCTGCATGAGATACTGTAGCCTCCTTCTCACTCTCCTACTCGTCGCCTGCCGAGAGGCGCCCCCGACGCAACTCTTCCATCAATTCATCACTGAAGATCTTATCGGGTACACCTACGGTGAGGCGGAGTTACTCGTCTCAGACCAATGCTCACTCTCTGGACTCTCCCTCTACGAGACGCCCCTCTCTCCAGCACACTGCCCTCCAGACCTCGTCAACCAACTCACACAGAGCCCCTCTCACCCTCTCCCAGAGATCGAGAACACCCTTTCCATCCCGGCAGAGCAAGCGGATCAAATCATCCATAGCCCTAATGATTGGGACCACCTCTACACTCGCTACACTAATGCTTCAGGGCTCTTACTCCTCTCCCCTATTGTAACAGAGCGAGACCAAGCCCTCTTCCATTACCTCATCATCGATCACGGTGGCTCCACCGCCCAACTCGGACTCAGATACTACACCAGAGACCACCACGGAACATGGATTAACCAAAGCCCTGCCCCCACTCACCTCCATTGGGATTAGGCTCGTAAAAAGACGCCCTCTCATTACCACCTATGAAGACTATCTCTGACAAAATTACCGAACTAGGTGGTCAACTTGCTCCCCCTGCCTGCGCGAGTGAAATTGCGCAACTGGAAGTAAAACTAGGATATTCTCTCCCAGAAGGCCTTCACCAATTTCTCAAACTGCATAACGGCAGCGTAAAAGAAACTGATCTAGGAATTTGGAAGTTTTGGCCATGTTCAGAGATCACCACCTATTCAGAATATAGAGGGAGTCATGAGTTGCCCCTTGATCACAATGACCTTCGTTCCATTGCTCCCCATTTAAGTGACATACACCTTTCGGGCTCAAGAATCATTCTTTTTGCTGACGCAATGATCGATGCGCCCACCTATGGACTCTTCCATTCCCCCGGGCACATCTGTGATGGAATGGTCTTTGATTGTTCGATTGGGTACCTATCGGCCAAGAGTTTTGCTGACTGGATAGCCGCTTTTATTGAACATGGTAAGGATGGCCTGCTATTGCCTCCTGATAACTCTACTCTGTGCTAGATATTGACGTTTGCTCAAAATTCGGTAAAATTCCAACATGAGTACAGTAGAAGCGATAGAACAAGCCGTTGAACGACTAGATAAAAACGATTTAGCTTCATTTCGCGAGTGGTTCCATGCCTTTGAGTCTAGTGAATGGGATTCCCAGATAGAACGAGACATTACAGCTGGTAAGCTTGACGCTTTAGCTGACGAGGCCATTGCAGAGTTTAGATCAGCCAAAACACGACAGCTCTAGTAGCAATGGAGCACCATGCGACAACCCGTTTTTGGGAGGCCTATGAAAAGCTCCCTTATAAAGTGAGATGTGTCGCAGACCAAAACTTTGACCTACTAAAGAAGGATCCATTTCATCCATCTTTACACTTTAAGAAAGTTGGACGCTTTTGGTCTGTTCGAGCAGGATTAAAATATCGAGCGCTAGGAATAAGGGTTGATGGTGCTATGACATGGTTCTGGATCGGTAGCCATGATGAATACGATCGCCTGATCTCTTAGCCTATCATAGATAACGATCTTATCGGACTGTGACACTCTTAGAAGGGGGCTCCCCAGAGTAAAATGCCCACCCTAGAACTCCGCTTCCTTCACGATCTCCATCACATCTCCTGAGATGGGGTGCTTAAACTTAAGGTAACGCGCATGGAGGAGGAGGCGTGGCGACATCGCTAGGGCTTCCTCATGAGCGTAAAGGTCACAGCCTAGAATAGGGTGTTGCATCTCCTTAGTATGCACTCTGAGCTGATGCGATCGACCGGTAATCGGGATTAATCTCAGCCTCGTGGTCTGAGCCTGCTTATCTCTGCTGATTACCTCGAACTTCGTATGCGCATTCTTCCCATGTTCATAACAGACCATCTGCCGAGGGCGGTTCGGCCAATCACATCGTAGAGGGAGAGTCACCTCCCCTTGATCCTCTTCTACGAGCCCATAGACTACCGCGACATACTCCTTCTCGACCTCTCGGTCTTGGAACTGACGTTGAACGAGTTTAAGAGCCTCCTTATGGAGAGCGACGATCATGATACCCGAGGTATCGAGATCGAGACGGTGAGCCGCCATCGCCTCGGGGTACCCCTGTTGCATACGGCTCTGCACACTATCAAAGTTATCTGGGTGTCGTCCAGGCACACTGAGAAAGAATGGAGGCTTATTAACCACCACGATGTGTTCATCTCGATAGAGTTCCTCTACCTCTCCCTCATACTTTGGCAATGCTTCGTTCGACGGCATAATGCGCAAGACCATAGAAGTGAACTCCTCAGACTCAAGCGGAATCTACTTCCGCCCTCGCACTATCAGCACTTGGAGCGGTCTATTCAGCCACAAAGAATACTCGATCGACAAAATCGCCCCAAACTATCACTAGACCTTTTGCATGCTACCACTATCTTAACAACATGAAGACTACCGTGATCCTAGGAGCGTCGCCAAAAGCCGATCGCTACTCTCATCTCGCCCATCTCCGCTTAAAAGAAGCAGGACACGAGACCATCCCCGTGCACCCTACTGAATCTCATATCCTAGATGATGAGGTCTTCAGCGAGGTCAAAGACGTTTGGCAATCTGTAGACACCCTTACGGTCTATGTCGCCCCACATCGGTTTGCCCCCCTCGTTGACGATGTGATCAGAATGGGACCCAGACGGATCATTTTCAATCCCGGAACCGAGTGTCCCGAAGTCTACCATGAGTTCCCTGAACACATCAAGATCCTCGATGCCTGCACCCTAGTCATGCTCAATACAGGGCAATACTAGAGTAGCTCTAGAGATAAGGGGCACATTTTCTCTCCAATAGAGATACCAGTTCCTCATCCATATACTCATAGTTGTCAGGGATATTCAGTACAACGACCTTTTTCCCACCCAGGCAGTGACCAAACTTCTGATTCAACTTACTCCGATGTACCTTTTCCATCACTAGGATCAAATCCGCCCACTCGATCTGCTCCTCAGAGAGGAACACCTCAGCATCTCGACTCACTCCCGCAGAATCAGTCTCTATGCCCTCTAACTCAGAGAACAGATCCTGAGCTGTAGGGCTCCGCAATTTATTTCTCGAGCATAGGAAGAGAAGCTTTTTCATCCCCTCTTAGATACACGTTCTTTTTTCAAATACCACTCCCATAAAGGACAAAATACGACACTCTCAATTATGCCAAGATATCGAAGAACTGAGTAGATCCTCGCCTACCCTCTGAGATATACTAGCTATCCAGTACGCGTAGAATATAGACTGGTGCAGTTACTCAAACCAACTACTAGGTTAACCAGATAGAGACCTCTCACCACGATGACCTGCCCCCTCGTTACTACGCCTAAACCTTAAAAAATTCAAAAAAAGCGATTAAAAATCAAAATCGAGTAACTGACGTGTCTTACATATATGGAAACCATCCATAACTACCATATGAAAGCAATTAAGTTACTAACTACCTTCGCTACAATCACCGCCGTATCTGGAGCTGTAATCGCAGATTTCGATTTCTCAACAGGTGATAATTCAGCAACTCTCATCGACGAACTCTCATCAACAGCGACTCTCGTTAGCTCTTCCTATAACTCAACTGAAACAAGATTAGAAATCGCAACATCATCTACTGGTTTAGATATCGACAGCGCAACGGCTGGTGCTTACTGGACATTTACTGTCAGCCTTGATGATCCCACTTCTAGAGTTCTTATCACAGGTATCGAATATGATTACGGAACCTATAACTGGAATAGCTACGACACGGTCTTTGAGACTAGTTTATACTTTGCAGTAAACAGCTCCGTTGATGTCGCGGACACAGCAAGCACACAAACTGCCGGAGGTCGAGTAGACGGTTCAACCTTCACAGAAACAGTAGCGACAGGACCACAATACCTCGCTGATGGCGATACAATCGAAGTAAGGTGGACTGTAGCTGATTACTTTAGCACCACTGGTGAAGAATATGGATCAGGAATCAGAGGCCACATTTTCACTGGACTTAGACTAAATGGATCTGTTGTTCCTGAACCCTCAGGTGCACTCCTAGTTGGCCTCGGCGCATTAACTCTACTCACTAGAAACAGAAAGAAATAAGTTCGCTATCCAAATCCCCGCATACACTACATCAGTGGTCAGCGGGGATTTCTGTAATCACAACTTCCACCTCCTTATTCTTAAGGACAGAAAGTACAATCTCTCTATCCTTCTCTGACTTCACCAAGATTTTCTGCAACCCAATAATTTCAAACTCGCCGGCACACTTCAAATACTTCACTCCTGTAAGGTCTAGAATGTTTACATGGCTCCTATCTAGCTCGTTCACATACAACTTAGTCACATCAGAAAAGTGTAACTTATTCAGCCTTAAAAAGGAGTAGAGTGATCTAGTCCTTTTCTTTCGAGCCATAGACTTAATTTCATTCCCTGCACTCAGCACTAAGTGTTCACTAGTCAAATCAAACTCAAATAAGTTCGTATTCTTGTTATAGCATTCTAGTAGAGACAAAACCACCTCATTATGAGCCCCCAACTTATCAGAACGAGACTGATAG
>WTJZ01000196.1 GCA_011524615.1 Akkermansiaceae bacterium
ATCTATTGGCAAGGTACTCCTGACGAATTAAAAGCCTCCACTGATCCTGTTCTGGTCAAGTTCTTGGCTGGGGAATCCGATGAAGGACATTGGGAATAATTGCTTTCCTTTTATCCCGTAGCACCTATTAGTGTCTGCAAGTAATCAATTCAGTGATATGACGAAGCGAAAAATTCCAATCTTCTCTGTGGGCTTATTCCTCCTTGTTGGCCTCTCGCTCCTAGGGTGGATGCTCATCCAATATGGTGGCACGAACAAAATTAAAGATGGTTATTCGATCACCGTGGAATTCTCAGACGCCTCCGGAATCATTAAAGGAGGAGTAGTCAGG
The DNA here is from genome assembly GCA_011524615.1 of Akkermansiaceae bacterium. Taxonomy (GTDB): domain Bacteria; phylum Verrucomicrobiota; class Verrucomicrobiia; order Verrucomicrobiales; family Akkermansiaceae; genus WTJZ01. The sequence goes on from WTJZ01000196.1 coordinate 332, forward strand.
CTTGCGGGTGCGAACGTTGGCTACATTGTCGACTCCCCTACTCTTAATGAGAATCAGAACATAGAAGTGCCGATCATGCTTAAGAAGGAGTTAATGCTACCGGCTAATACTCGATTCGAGATCGTCTCACTGTCGATGCTCGGTGATAAGGCGATTTACGTGCGATTCCCGTCTACTCCAGAGCAAACGCTTCTTAAGCAAGGGGATCATGTGATGGGTGTCTCGCCAAAGGGCTTGGGTGAACTACAAGACAAAGCCGAAGGGATTGCCGTGGAGGTAGAACAACTGCTCCAAAAGACTAGTGTGAGCCTGGACGATCTTAATACGACGCTCAAACAATTCACCTCGACCGCAGAAAAGGTCAACCTCTCATTAGACCGTATCAATAACACCGTCTTCTCAGAAGAGAGTCTCGATCATGTTACATCAACCCTCGAGAATGTGAATGAATTCAGCACGACTCTACCAGACGTAGCTACTGATACGAGCAGCTCTCTCAAAGAAATCAAATCCGTCGCAACTAATCTCAATGCTCTCATCAAAGAAATGGAGCCAGCTATCCAAAAGCTACCCGGCGCGATAGATGCATATGCTGAGGTCGGGGTATCACTTCAAGAGGCTCTCAATAATGAAGATAGCCTGCTAGGAGCGATCACTCAAAGCGGCGAGGTAAAAGAAGACGCGACTGTCTTTGTCAAGAACCTGAGAGCCAATGGTATCCTCGGATACAAGGACTCTACAAATCCTGAGGAAGAAGATCCTCGTGACCGCTACCAAGGAAACCGTAGATAAGATGGCTAAGACTGAACGCGCAGACTCACTCCTCGTGAGCCAAGGACTCTGCGACACACGTGAGCAGGCTAAGCGCCTCATTATGGCAGGTGAAGTACTCAATGGAACGGCACAAATCGCCAAACCAAGCACTAAGCTCCCTCTCGATGCGCAGCTGGTCGTTAAGAATAAGCCCAAATATGTCTCTCGAGCAGGACACAAACTAGAGGGGGCTCTAGAGGCTTTCCCTATTAAGGTCGAAGGCATTACGGCAATTGACATCGGCTCCTCTACAGGGGGTTTCACGGACTGCCTTCTGCAAAACGGCGCCGCCAAGGTACACGCTGTCGACGTGGGAACGAATCAACTCGTCTATAAACTCCGCGTAGATCCTAGAGTAGTCGTCAAAGAGCAGTTCAATGCTCGCTACCTCGAGGTCGAAGATCTAGGAGAACAGGTCGACCTCGCGGTCATGGATGTCTCCTTCATCTCTCTGACACGTATATGGCCAGCAGCCAAACGAGTTCTCAAACCTAATGGACAACTGATCGCTCTGATCAAGCCACAGTTCGAGCTCTCTAAGGAAGAAGTCTCCGCGGGCAAAGGGATTGTCAAAGACCCAGCCCTCCATGAAAAGGCCATTGAGAAAATGCGAGCCTTTAATGAAACCGAGTTAGGAATGCAATGGATAGAAGTCACAGACTCACCTATCACAGGTACAGATGGGAATAAGGAGTTCCTGGTCTGGTTAAAGATGCCAGATAGTCCTGCCGTCTGATTGTTTGTCAGGTAATTCAGAAAAACCCGGTTAGGGAATCGTACACTCTTAATCTACAGCTGTAAAACAGACTACCTGACGGGGATAATACCGCTTACTAAAATCCCACTATTACCCCCACTTATCACAATCTGAGTAGTAATCGCATAAAAACTGAAAATTGCGCTCGACTCACGCGAGATTCATCGCACATTGGGCGTAATCATGAGCACTAAGCCAAAACTTTTTTCTCCAGGTCCAGTAGATGTAGCCCCAGAAACGTATGCTGCAATGTGTAGCCCTACCATCGGGCACCGTGGAAAGGACTTTGAAGAGCTCTACGCCTCTGTTCAGCCTGGCCTACAAGAAATCGCCGGCACCACTCGCCCTGTTTACCTCAATACTGCTTCTGCATGGGGTGCAATGGAAGGGTCTATCCGTAACCTCACACGTAAGAAAGTTCTCAACCTCTGTTGTGGCGCATTCTCAGACAAATGGTACGACGTCTCTCTCCGCTGTGGAAAAGAGGCTGACAAGGTACAGGTAGAATGGGGAGAAGTCATCACCCCAGATCTCGTTAGAGCTAAGCTCGCAGAGGGCGGGTTCGATACGGTTACACTTGTACACAATGAGACCTCTACTGGTGTACTCAATCCACTTGCTGACATTGTGAAGGCTATTCGCGAATTCGATGACATCATGATCATCGTTGATACCGTTTCTAGCTTCTCTGCTGTTCCAATCAATGTAGATGAGCTCGGAATCGATGTGATGCTCTGTGGAGTACAGAAGGCTCTCGCCCTACCTCCAGGTCTATCTCTCATGATTGTGAGCGAAGCAGCACTAGAGCGAGCAAAAGAACTTACCGATCGTGGATACTACTTCGACTTCCATGAATTCGAGAAGAATCACGCAAAGAACAACACCCCGTCAACGCCTGCTATCCCGCATATCTACGGCCTCCGTGAGCGTGTCGAATTCATGCTCGCTGAAGGAATGGAGAACAGATTCGCACGTCACGCAGCTACTAATGCTCTCACACACGAGTGGGTAGCTAAGCATGGGTTCAAAAACTTTGCGCCTGCAGGGTATGAGTCAAAGACTCTCACCTGTATCGATAACAACCTTGAGATCGACGTTCCTGGGTTTGTGAAAGCGGTACGAGCTAAGCACAACCTCCTCATTAACGGAGGATATGGTAAGGTCAAGGGACTCACGTTCCGTCTCTCAAACATGGGTAATGAAACACTGGAAACGCAACAAGAGTTGCTCGATGCACTCGATGACGTCATCCCAGACTTTCTCTAATATATCCCCCCTCTTCTCCTAGTCCTGGAGTACGGAACAACGGCTAGGAGGAGAAACCTTACAAAACACGCCAACAAGGCTTACCTTTCTAAACTGAACAGAGATTTCTGTTCAGTTTTTTTCGTTTTATATCATACACTTTGATAGGTTTGCCACGTGTTAGTGGTATCCTAATGGAATTATTATGAAACGCGCACTTCTAGCACTTTTGACCAGCTGTCTCGTCTCTCAGAGTATGGCCAAAGACACCGACCAGCCGAACATTATCTTCATCTTCGCCGATGACTGGGGATGGGGAGATCTGAGCTGTCATGACCACCCATATGTCAAGACTCCCAACATTGACCGTCTAGCGAATGAAGGAGCAGATTTCACACGCTTTACCGTTGCTAGTCCGGTCTGTTCTCCTAGCCGAACAGCTGTGATGACAGGACACTACCCCTCTCGATACGCCGTTGATGGCCACTTCGCGTGGGTACCTGATAATGCGAAGCGAGGGATGCCTGACTGGGTAGACACAGAGGCGCCCAGTCTCCCACGTATGCTTAGAGAAGCAGGATATGCGACCGCACACTTCGGTAAGTGGCACCTCTCTAACAATATGATTCCTGACTCTCCCTCTCTTCTCGAGTATGGGTATGATGAGTACGGCGCCTTTAACTGTTCTGGTGAGCAAATGCCATACGATCATGATGTCGACCGCTCGATCGCATTCATCGACCGTGTTAAGGAGCAACCTTTCTTCATCAACTTATGGATCCATGAGCCGCACACCCCGTTCCATGTTATTCCTAAGTATCGACAAATGTTCCCTCATATCGAGAATGAGGCTGATAATATCTACGCCGCTACCCTCGCTTATGCAGATGAGCGTATCGGTAAGCTCCTTGACTACCTCGATAATACAGGGCTCGCGGAGAATACACTCGTCGTCTTCAGCTCTGATAACGGACCTGCTCGTGCTCCTGGGAAGAAGGACCCAAAACTGATCTACGACTCTGCTACTGGGGCAGGATTTGACACCGGTGCGGCTAAAGGAATCACCGCAGGACGTAAAGGCTGGAAGGCATCCCTCCATGAAGGCGGGCTCAATGTCCCATTCCTCGTCCGTTGGCCTGCTAAGATTAAGGCTGGGGCAGTCGATTCAGAGACCTTTATCTCCGCGGTAGACCTCCTACCTACCTTCGTCAGCATCGCGGGGGGCTCATTACCAAAAGGATACACTCCTGATGGTATTGATTATACCTCAGCCCTTCTGGGAACTCCTGCACCAGAGCGCACGACTCCGTTATTCTCTCGATACTCTCCATGGGGAGGTCTCTACACACAACACTGGGCCTCATACGTCGTCGTCGATGGTGGATACAAGTATCTGACTACTCCTGACTATTCTCGCCAAGAGCTCTATCACCTCACGAACGACCCTCTAGAGGAGCACAACGTACTCGCAGAACAGGAATCTCGCGTTAATGATCTGAAGAAAAAGCTAGAGGCTTGGTTAAAGACTCTCCCAGATGGACCTTCAGGTAAGGTCTTCTCCTCACTGAGAGATCAGTAATCATCTCAAATAAAACAGAACAACAGTATCTCCCCGCCCCCAATCCTTTCTTGGGGGCGTTTTTTTAACCTCAAGTATCCTAGGCTCGTACTCAAAAGTGTCTACAATCGTCGTAGAACGAGGCCAGTGAGATAAAAGAGGATACCGAGTATCACAAACAACCATGCCCTGCTCTGATACACATCAGCAGGCTGCCCTCCTTCCATCATCTTATCAGGAGTAGGTAATGCGCATAAAGCCGCATCCTGATCTCCACTCAAAGTATATTCTGCTGGGTAATCACGTCTCCAATGAAGAGACTTAGTCAATCCTGCTAACTCGTCATGCAGACGAATATCAATGGCGTCCTGCTTCTGAATAGGAAAGCGCAACTGATATGTACCTAAGCCTGTTTGCTTAATGCTCGCAGGAATACGCCCCCCTGATCTCCCCGACACCATGATATCCCAAGGCACTTCCTCGACCGTTTGCCCAGACTCGTCGCGACGCTTGATATTAACGATGCCCTCGTGCTGTGTCATCACGAGCTCTGCGCTTAATCCACTCGACTCCTCCTTACGTGCGATCGATCGTAACGCTTGCGCCCAGAACTGCGCCCCCTGACTCATCGCTAACCACTCACCTCCCCACTTTTCCGTCAGGTCAGAGGTATACGCAGCCCCCATTCCTAGTCCAAAACGAGATACGGCAAAGAGTGGATCTCCCGTCTCCGCCGCCATGAGCACTTGAGCTGTAGGCTTGGGGCGGGCCATGACATAACCAAGGATAAAGGGTAACTCCACCTTTTCGAAGCCGTTGAGCATCGGGTGATCTCCTACCACGATCGTATTAAAGAAGTCCTCTTTGATCGCAGAGCGAGAGGCCTTCATTGTCTCCTTGGTAAAGATCTGAGGCATCTTCTCCGCATCTTCCGTTTCATAATATCGTCCCCCCCCTTCTTGAGCGATGACCTTCATGAGATCCTTAGCAGCCCCTTGGCCTAGTGCCACTGTAGAGACCGTCATCATCTCAGAGGCCATTTCCTGTGCCAGAGCTTCATACCCTGTTCCGCTAGTCTGACCATCAGACAGGATGATCATATGCTTCACCTTAGCTGCAGCCTGTTGGAGAATCCTACGCCCCTCTAGCATCGCAGGATAGAGGTTTGTTCCTCCTCCTGCATCTAGGCCACTAATCGCGTTTTGGATCGTGGCCTGATCGCTTGCCGAGGTGAGATCACAGATGAGATGAGCCTCTCCAGAGAATCCTAGAATAGCGATTTGATCATGAGCGCTCAGTAATTCAGCAGTAGCGATAGCCGAGGCTCGAGCAAGTTCGATCGGAGCTCCACTCATCGAGCCACTCTTATCGATCACTAGAACCATTGCGAGACTTGGCTTTTGCTTCTCCTTTTCATAACGAGAGGTGAGAGGCAGCACCTCCTCCACTGGAGACTTATAATACCCCCCCAGACCAAAGGAATTCTCTGACCCAAGCATCAGTAACCCTCCACCAAAGTCGGTAACATAGCGCTGAAGGTTAACCATTTGTGTCATCGAAAAGCTCGTAGCCGAGACATCTGCAAGAATGACTCCATCATAGGCCAGCAACTCTCCCAAGGACTGAGGCAAGCCGAACTCGCCCCTCACATCTAGAATGATCCCCTGCTTCTTCATCGCTCTCGTCAATGGACTCATTAACTTCTCCTGTTCATGGAGAACGAGGTATCGAGGCATCCCCTTCACCTTGATGACCGTCGATACCGAGTTATTAGAGGAAAAGAAGTCTGCCTCTGGCTCCACCTCTAGAGTCCATAGGTTCTGCCCAGGAGTGGATAACTCGACATCAAAGAGGACACTCTGCCGTTGTCCCGCCTGTAATGCTATACTCTCCTGGAGCACAACGACACCACGGTTCAGGAGTCTCGCTTTGACCCGTTGATCAACATTAGATTGGATCTGTCCTGTAAGGCGTGTGACCTCACCTTGATACGCAAAGCTCGATGCTGACTCTAAGCTCACCGCCACCACCTCAGCCTCAGAGAGGGCGTCAACATCATGATAGAAGACCTCGACGCCCTCTTGCTCTAGCGTTGTGAGAGTGTCCTCCACGGCTGCTCCAGTCTCCACCCCATCAGAGAGTACGACCAAACGCTTTCCCTTATCTGAGGGGTAGAAGAATCGAATCGCCGCCATAGACTCCGCGATGCATGAGGCCGCTCTGAACTCACCTTCCGTCGTACCAGTCTTGACCAACTCGCTGAACTCCTCCAGCTCTTCTAGACTCACCTGCCGTACTGAACCTGCAAACAGTATGATCTCAGAAGTATCGTTACCATGGAGTGTAGATTGGCTCTCGCGGATCCAGTCAGGCACCTTTGAGAGTGCGGTAGGATCGATCGACTGTGACCCATCCACCAGATAGATTACATGTTGATCCTTACTCTCCTGAGGCCAATATGGGCGACAAAGTGCCACGACCAGAGCGGTAAACGCTAAGATACGACAAAGGAGCGAAAGCCGCATCATACGGCGATCTTGATCAACTAATGACTTCTTCCAAATCCACACGAGCGGAATAAGGAGTAACAACAGTAAGAGTGAAATTGTGTTTCCAAATATCATATTAACCTACCTTTCGACGGTGATAGAGTACCTCCTCTCCCAATAGAGCGAGAGCACTAACGACTAATAAATACCAAGCGATAGGCCAACTGGAAGGAGGCTCTGCCTGACCAGACAGGGAGTCGCTCACCTGTTGCCCCCCAGACTCCCATTCAGAGAGAACCGCGGCACCAGTGTACCAATCCTGATGTCCCGAACTAAAGTGATACCCGCCGAGTGCCTGTAGTGACTGAGGCCCACCTGACACCTGATTAATCACCTCACTAGTTGTGACACGGCGCTCGATCGTATTCTGCTCACCACTGATCGACACACTAGTTCCGATCTGCGCGAGCGCTGGCAGCTCATCCTGTCGACCAGCCAAAAAGCGCGCCGCATTATGCACCAATACCGGGAACCAAGGAGATAAGTAGAAATCACCCTGAGCTGGGTCGAAGTTCATCACGACAATCCGTTGTCCTTCCTGCTGTACAGTATAAATCAGAGGAGTTCCCCCCACCTCTTGGACCACGACAATGGCCCCCTCGGGCGCCTGCATCTGACGCGCTGCGGGATATGGGAGAGACTCTGCATCCAGGTGCTTGATCAATGGATGGCTCTCACGCTCAACCTGCGCCACCACCTCAGGTAAGACCTCTCCGATACCAACAGCGACATCCGCTACAGGTGCAAAGAGTAATCCGCCTAACTGAGAAGGTATCGGCCGCCCCTCTGCAATTGTAATAGCCTCCCCCTCTGCTAGCGTTAACAAATTCTCCGCATGGGCAAAGGCCTCGACACAGCGTTCATAGAAATATGTATTCTCAGTCCTGATCGCAATGGGAATGGGTGCTGGCTGATTCACCCCTAGTTCGACTCGGTTATCAAGTACTAACGAATCCTGCTCTAGAAGCTCGAGCTCCCATAGACCGGGTTGGAGCGAGTCTAACTCGACAACCTCCGAAAAGGTCTCATGCGCTGGTGCAGTCACCGTAATAAGCTTAGCAATCTCACCACTATCGATATGCCTCAGCTCTAACTCGAGAGCAGCGTCCTCTGCCCGACTAGAGGTAATCGAAAAGAATAATCGCCCACCTCCCTGAGGCTGGAGCGCTATATCAGCAGCGGTAATCCCTACATTATCGGAAGCTTCACCGATCCTGATAACCTCTACTCCGCTAGGTAAATCTGATACATCAGACGCCCCATCTGTCAAGAATAGTACTCGATACGAGCTCCTCTCCGTCTGCAGTAACATCCCTATCTGGTCTAATAAGTGAGACTGGAGAGGCTGATCACTCACCTCGATCTGTGCGAGAGCGTCACGTACGACCCGTGCACTGGGGGATAAATGGCAATGATAAATGAATGTGTCACCTACAGAAGCAAGCGCAACTCGATTCCCTCCCTCGATCGAACGTAACCAACCTCGAGCCTGATCCACTGCGAGGGCAAACCGAGAGCGCCCTCCCTCTACGGTCTGCATAGAGGCCGATCGGTCTATAATGATTAAGAGATCTTGAGACTGCTGCCCCTTCCTCTGAGGCTCGGTTAAGGAGAGACAAGCTAAGAGGGTCACCAGAGCCATGATCAGTAAGGAGAAGAGATTTCTCAACTTACGGAACCAAAATTGAGAGGCCTTTTCCTCCAAGATGCGCTCCCAGAGGAAGAGCGCATTGGTCACACGCTTACGAGGACGCGTCTTCATCAAATAAACGGCCCCCAATGGAATCAGGGTAAGCAGTGACCAAAAGAAGATAGGACTGAGAAACGTCATGAGGTGAGCCCCCCTTTCCGTAAGAGTTCTTGAATCACAACCTCGAAGTGATCCTCTGTAGTGATCTGGGTAAGCCCTATTCCCTTACGGCGGCAATGCTTGAATAAGCCCTCATTCCAGTCAGCCATTGCCTGCTGATACGCCGCTGCTTGAGACTCATTAATCGTCACCTTCTTTACCTGCCCTGTTTCACTGCAAGTCAGCTGTGCATCCCCCACCCAGGTACAATCTAAGTCCGCAGGGTCATGAATCTGTATGCAATGGATGTCGTGCCCTACACTTTGTAAGAGCCGTAACCCGTCTTCATACCCACTCTCATATAAGAAGTCAGAGATGACGATCACGATTCCCTTACGACGATGTCTCGCCTGCAGAGCCTTACAACATGACTTAAAGCGAGTATCTCGCCCCTGACAGTTCACCTCCTCTAGGGCGCGCAAAAAGGGTAAGGTCATCGCTCGCCCTCTGCCCTGTGCGGTAAGGGGGGCTAAGCGATCAGATAAGGTGTAAGCTACGAGCCGATCGAGACTATGTAATGCAATGTATCCTAATGCGGCCGCGAGCCTCTTCGCTTCCAGTAGCTTACTCGCCATAGAGGGACTCGTGTCTAAGATCACATAGACCGTCGTGTCCTCTTCTACCTCGAAGAGCTTAACCAGCAGTTGTTCCAAACGGCCATAGACTCGCCAATCAATCGCACGGTAATCATCCCCCTGTTGATACTCGGCATAATCAGCGAAGTCGATTCCACTCCCCTTCCTCTCCGTTCTACGATCCGCCTGGAGACTCCCGCCCAAGATACGACGAGCAAGCAGGTAGAGAGCATCTAACTGGTTAATAAATTTAGGATCTGTCAAAGACATGGTGTAACTTAGGCTACTATCAGACCGGTCGATCGCGCAGGGCTAATATTGGATCGAGCTGATGATACTCTTGATAAGCTGATCTGTTTTGACCCCTTCTGCCTCTCCCTCAAAGGAGAGAATCATTCTATGACGCAGTGCTTGTAGCGCCACCGCATCAATGTCCTCCTTCGCCACATGAAAGCGCCCATCCAAGAGCGCCTTGGCGCGAGCAGCGGCTAACATCGCTTGCCCAGCTCGGGGGGAGGCCCCATTACGCACAAACTGCTTCACATCCGCGTGTGCATCTTCCCCCTCTGGGTGTGTACCACGTACTAACTTGACCAAATAAGATTGTACCTCTGGAGCGAGAGGCACCTCACGTAAGGTCTCCCCCATCTTGATGACATCCTCACCACTGGCCACAGCCTCGACCTGTGGAACCTGCTTTCCCCCCGTCCTATTCAGGATCTCAAAGAAATCATCATGACTCGGTAACCCCACCTCTAATTTAAAGAAAAATCGGTCTAACTGGGCCTCTGGTAACGGGTACGTTCCATCATTCTCAATCGGGTTCTGAGTCGCCATCACGAAAAACGGACTCGGTAATTGATGAGTCACATTAGCAACCGTAGCCGTCTTTTCCTGCATGGACTCTAGGAGTGCGGATTGCGTCTTAGGCGTAGCTCGGTTGATCTCATCTGCGAGTAGGAGATTACAAAAGATCGGCCCCGCCTGGAACTCGAGCTCACGTCGTCCATCCTTATCTACTAATACCTGAGTACCGATCACGTCACTTGGTAAGAGATCTGGGGTAAACTGAATCCGCTTAAAGTCTACGGAGAGAGCCTGTGAAATAGAGTTAACCAGCGAGGTCTTCCCCACCCCTGGTACGCCCTCTAGTAGCACATGCCCCCCGCAACAAATGCTAATCAATACATCCTCAATAATGTCATTCTGTCCCACTATAAATCGTGAAACCTCTCCCTGAACCTTCGTAAAGGTCTCTCTAAAATGCTCAGCTAATGCTTCCATATAAGTATCTCTATTTTATCAATGGTTCCCAGAGTAGCTTACTGCATCTCTGTATTATGAATTGTTTTGAAGTATTCCTTCACTCCTGATTTGAGTTCTTCGGGGACATTATCACGCTCGATAAAGGCCTCCATCTGGCGACTATAGTCACGAGCCTTAGCCGTGATTCGATTGCTCGACACCCCGGTCCCGCTCTCTGCTTCTTCTACTTTGGACAAGCTAGGCCCGGCCCCTTTTTGCCCCTTTAATTGTTGTAAATCTCCATTCGCTTGCAACTCGTCACCGGGATCCTTTCGCTGGTCAGTACTGGCAGAACCTGGCTTCATGCCTGACACCGGACTCAGGCAGAGCGACTGCCCTTTCTTATTACAATAATTCTGACACTGACTCAGATTCTTACAGAGCTTGTTTAATCGACATTGTGCAGACTGGCGAGCCTTCATGGCTTGCAGGCGACACCCTACCTTATCACAGCTTTTGCAGAACTTACAGACCTGTTCATTATAGGGAGTCCAATCGATCTTTTCATTCCGCATTTGGCTCAGCTCTAGCTGTTTGAGCATCTCTTCTAGCTGTTGCGCATCCAGATCCATGCCAGCCATCTCATCACCTAGTCCTCCACCTTGACCAGCAGCGCCACTCGCACTACTAGCAGAGTTAGCACGAGCTCCAGCGGCCATCCGCTTGGAGACCTCTCTGAGGTTCTCCAACTTTTTTCTTAACTCCGCCATTTCTTTTTTACTCAGCGGTTTTGATTGCTCCTTGGGCTTGAGCTTATTGAGCTCTTTCTGGGCGGCCTTGATGTCGCTCTTTTCTAACTGATCTGCGAGCTTCTTGGCCTGCTTATTTGAGGACTTCTTCAGTTCCTTGATCGCTTCCTCTAGGCTTTGCTCATCTTGTTTTTGTTCTAACTGCTTAGACATTTCGCGAGCACGCTGCTCTACTCGGGCGAATTGACGTGAGACCGTCGAGCGGTCTTTATGCGGTTTTAAATCCTCCACCATTTTTCTGAGTTCATCCATCGGTATCTCCTGACGCTCATCTTCCGAGAGGTCGTTCTCCATCTCACTTACTACCTCCTGGATCTGCTCCACCGCTTCTTGAGACCGCTCTAACGTTGCTTGCTCGTCAGCGAGTGCACTCACTACTCTCTCTGACGCAGGCACGAACGACATCGTCATCGCACAGAGACCTAGGATGAGTGCGAGAGTCGCTAACTTCCTAGAGAAGTCTAATGGTATACTACGAGCATCTACCGCTTGGAGACGAGTCTCGAGCCACTTGCGTTGGAGTTCTTGCATTGCGCTCCCCTTCTCCCCCGTCAAAAAACGAGCTGACACCACTCCGTCTTTGAGGTCAAAGAACTGATCCGCATAACGAGCTGCCTGGTCACGAGTCACTCTCTGACGCCAGACTACCATTGCGAGCGCGCCTAATGACAGACTCCCCCCCACCAAGTAGCCCCACCCAGGAGCGGCGTACCCTCTGCAGATATAGACCAGCGCAATGACGATACTGACGGAACCAAAGATCAAGCCCGCTACCGTTAGCGCTCTTAATAGAAGAGCGTGGTTCAAGCGCGTTGAGACTCGGTCGATAAAGGATTCAAGCTTCATAATTATTGTGCCGCTTTCTTAAGCTTTTTGTCTAATTTTTGGAACTCTCTCGTCATCTCCCCGGAGAGAGATTGTTCCCGTAATGGCTCTAGTAAAGCAATAGCCTTATCTCTCTTGCCTAGTTCGAGACTATTCGCAGCCGACTTCAACGCTAATTGCTTATTGAACACGGGAGCATGCTCCCCTGCCAAACTGCGCGCCTGATCATACCATGACTCCGCCGTATTAGCCTTCTCCCTCTCGGCCGCTAAGTAATACGCAATGGCACGGAAGAACCCAGGCAGAACCTCATCATCCTTACAAGCCACGAGCTCTTCTTTACGCAGTAGTCTATTAATCTCATACCCGATTCGGTTACGAGTGCCCGTATCATTGTAGGAACGTAAGGTAGCTGGATGACTAGCTAACCACTTGTATAGATCAACACGCGCCTCCTTATTATCATTATGGAACCAATAGTCATGATGACGGGCTAATTCAGAATAGTTGTAAATAATATCTGCTTCTTTTACCAGCGCTTCAAAGAACTTTACCTTATCCCCCTCTAATCTTTCCTTCCAGCTCTCTACCGCGTCAGGGTCTCCCAATTCATGCGCTAATAATTTGGCCAGAGCCACAGCTCCTTTATAATGATTTTCACTTCTATCCTTAGACACCAATAGGACTACCATCTCATGGTAAAAGTCGTAGAGAGATTGATAAACCTCCTTACGTTCCTCTTTGATGAGCGATGGCACCAGTGTAAGCGAGTGCACGCACCAATCCTCAAAAAACTCTTCTGAATAGTGAACCCTATCTGCTGAATTGAGACTGGCGGCAAACTGAGTAAATCCTTCCAGTTTTCCTTTTCTCAATTGAGCAGAGAGATGCTGGAGAAGAAGCTTCCTTTTCCATGTATTAACATCTGTATACATCCGATCCAAACAAGTGTTCACCAGCTTTTGAACGCCCTCTTCCTGTATCAGATCTGCAATATACTCTTCATTACACGCAATCCCGTAAGGCGTTTGACAAAGAGTATGTAAGGTCTCTAGGCGCACCTTTTCATCCAATCGCTTAAACTTTTGGAACTCTTCACTCAGACGATGTATGCGCATCTTACTTGATTCCTTGGGAGCCTCCTTACTTGTTGCGGCCTTGCAGGTCAATAAAGCGACCTCCAGTCGCAGTAGCTGAAGCCCCTTCAGGCCGTTCTTCTTCAGAGCCTCTACAGAATTCTCAACCGTACTGGTATAACGTAAGTTATGATATCCTGTAAAGGTACCAGTATCTCCTAGTAATATAGGCAGCATCTCTACTGTTAAACCATACTTTAAGCAGGTCCCGATAACCTGTAAATCTCCTCTTCCTTGTGCAATTGCAGGCATCAGCAAAGACTTAACCATTTGATCATCATCGATCTTACTCGCAAGTTCAGCATATGCCTTTATTAAACTCATAGCCATAGCAGAGTCCTCCCCCAATTCTATATAATGACTATGAGCCTTCCAAATCTTTAGCAAATCTGAGATACGGTCGTGCTGGTTTTGATCCCGATAAGAGAGTGCAAGCTTCCAACTGAGGGTACAGCGCGAACTACGCTTTTGGTTCAATGTCTGTTGAAAGTACGTCATTAGAGCCTCATGAATCTGGTCTTCCTTACGATTTTTTTGTAACTCTTTGGCATGCATCAATGCATAAACCTTGAGCGGAGCTGGAAGGTTAAGCCGCTTCACCAATGCTAGTTGCTCCTGCCACAAGTTGGATTCTGAGGCTTCTGTGGTGCAATTCTTATGTGCACACAAGACAAGACTTGCATAAAGAGTTGAGGCCTGAGCCTTCTGCTTCCACTTTTCTACCAGCGGAGAGTTATAGGATAGACTCCATGATGACTCATGCCCAAAAAGGAATAGATATGCCATCAATTCCTGATACATCTGACTCTCTTCCCCCATTTGATCTGCGAGAGCGTCTAGTGCCTGCCAGGTCTGTAGCTTAGACTCGTTTTTGAACTGGTTAAATGAATACTCATGTGAGCTGACCAGATCATCAATCAGGTCCTTTTCCCACCTTAGTCTCGCACTCAACTCTGTCTGCTCCATCAGCGATACGATGAACTTCTCTAGACTAAAATCCTTCTTCTCATAGGTGCGTGCAATCTCTCGTAAAATCGAATCCCGAAATGGCAGGTCTATTCCATTATGACTGTGTCGGCTAAAGCGTAAACCGTTCTTTAACCCTTTTGTATAGGCCTGCTCAAAGCTTAGATACAACTTTGTGGCCTTTACTCTGTCAGATTCTATATTGTCCAGAATAGCATCACGAATCTTATTCGCGGATTCGTGTAAAGTATGTGTACTTCCTTCAAACGGATCTTCTGATTGAAATTGTATTAAGAGTGCTTCCAGCTCTTTTTGAGATTGTGTAAGAACATATTTACCCAAGAGAGCATGCACCTCTTCTGTACCTGCAGTCACCGAGGTATTCTCATCTTGAATTACTTTTAAGAAGAACTCTCTAGACTGTGGTTCCATCTGCAGAATCACGGCGGAATGCTTCTTCATTAATTGCTGAAGAGCCTCAGGGCGCTGACTCTCATCCAAGAAGTACGCAGCACAAAACTGAGCTGTAAATTGCATCTCCGGCAGTTCATTCAGGCTCTTAATAACAGCCTGGCGATCTACATTAGTCCAAATCTTTCTTAGCTCACGTAATGGGTGCTCCTCCTCCTCTATCACAAATATATTGTCATAAGTAGCGCGTTTAATTAAGAGAGGGAAGAAGTCGTCAACTTTCGCTATCAAGCCTATCCGAGTAAGGTCTTCGATTACTCCCTCGGGGGTCTGCGCCAAGCTCTCGCTTAAGGCGCTTTTTACGTCCCACAAGGAGACTAGGCTTGGAATACCCTGTTGCCACTGGATACGATGAAATCGACCCAGCGTTTTTACATTAGTACCAAAACTCCTCTCAAACTGGCGATAAAAATCCACCTTCGCATCAGCTTGGCTACAGGACAATGTTCTGGAGGCATTCCATGTTGTTCGTTTCCCGTAGCAAGCTTCAGCAATAGCAAGTTGGCATTCACTCAAGTCTTCGTAGCTAAGCTCGTCAAACACACGAAGATACAGATTATAGATCTTCGCGCTCAACTCTTGATTAAGACTATATCGTTCCGTATTGCTTCGTACCTCTTCTAGCAATTCGTCTAAGTCCGTAACCATTTCCTCGTGTGTGTATGGTATGAGGTAAGCCAAATCCTCTTCAAGAGAGATCACAAACGACCAATCTACGCGCTTCATTACCCCATCGAGCGTCTTCCTCACTTCATGATACTTTACACGATCCGACTCACTGATCTCAACTATGGATCGTAAAAGCA
>WTJZ01000304.1 GCA_011524615.1 Akkermansiaceae bacterium
GGGAGTGAGATTTCTTCACTTTCTGCTCTTCTTTAGAGGAATTCATGGTATTCGAGTATTATGTTTGTTGATCATATCAGAGTATTCGCGAGAGCTGGAGATGGCGGTAATGGGATCGTTAGCTTTCGCCGTGAGAAGTTTGTACCACGTGGTGGCCCTGATGGCGGAGACGGTGGAGATGGTGGTAAGGTGACGATTGTCGTGGATCCGCATACTGATAACTTACGAGCATTCGCCTTTAACCCTAAGCTCATCGCACAAGATGGAGCCCATGGTCAGAGCTATAAGCGACATGGTAAGAAGGGGAAGGACTTTATCGCCCGCGTTCCTCCTGGTACGGTTGTGTATCGCAGTAATGCGCAAGACATGAAGGAAGCTGCCGAGATGGAGCGCAGCGAAGAAGGGGTGGAACTAGAGCCAGTAGTGGATCTCACAGACATTGGTCAAGAGTTTGACCTGCTCTACCCGGGCAAGGGAGGAAAAGGAAACTTCCACTTCCGTTCTGCTACGAACCAAGCACCAGAAGAGGTCAAGCTTGGTACAGAAGGTGAGCAAGGGGTGTTCTATCTAGAGCTTCGACGTATCGCTGATGCTGGATTCGTAGGGTTCCCTAATGCTGGTAAGTCGACCTTAATGGGGGCTCTCTCAGCGAATAAGCCAAAGGTGGGGGCATACCCATTCACGACACTGAAGCCTAGTGTCGGCGTAGTAGATTTCCCTGGATTCCAGCGTTGTACGATTGCAGACATTCCTGGTCTCATCGAGGGCGCTCATGAGAACCGCGGCTTAGGGCACGAGTTCCTACGTCACATTACGCGTTGTAATCTACTGATCTTCGTCATCGATATGGCAGGTATTGATGGCCGCGAGCCCATTGATGACCTTCAGATCCTGAGAAAGGAGATCAAGGAGTATGACGAGGAGCTCGCTAAGTTCCCATGGATGATCGTTGCTAATAAGATGGATGTCGAAGGGGCAGAAGAGCAGCTCGGATTCATGAAGCAGCGCTTCCCGAAGGTGGATATCGTACCTATCTCAGCTAAGGAAGAGACGGGGCTCGATGAGCTACGTAAGCTCTTGCTCGAGAAGGTTGGCAAGAGAAGAGATTCTTAAGCCGTTCTGCCGTGAGGGCGCGCCCCTCACTTACTTACAGAGCTATGCAAAAAACGCCAGCTGAGGAGCTGGCGTTTTTTGCATCAATGGTATGAGAGCACGCGGCTGAGTTGGCCGCTGCTACTATTGTTCAGCGATGGTAACGAGAGAGTCCACCACGAACTGCATGATTCGGGCTTGCTCAGTGGGCTTCACATTACGAGGAAACCATTCTCCCCAGACGCAGAGGGTGACTGGTTGGCCACTGCTTAATGAGGTGTAGCCAGCCCAGCCCATCATAGAAAAGTGCTTCTGAGGGCGGGTCCAGTGGAGGTTGCCTCCTTGACCAAACAGCTGATGCGAATCCTGAAGATGGAGCGAAAAGTCTCGAGGCTGAGACTCTAGGAAGGTGATGAGCTCTGCGTTGATCGCGGGCGAGAGCACCTTACCTTGTGTGAGGAGTTGGTAGAACTGAGAGATCCCTTGCGCGGAGCCGTGTTGCTCTAGACCTGGCTTAGCCTCACGACGACCAAAGAGGCGTCGATTCAGCGCCACGGTGAGTGTCTTGTGGCTAGGGAGAACGGGGGTGTTGACGGTTGTAATGTCGAGTTTACGCAAGAGTTTAGAGATCTGATCGCGGCCCAGGTACTCTGCGAGTGCATGCATGGCATCATTATCACTCGCGAAGAGCATGCGCTGTGCTGCTTGATAAAGGGTGGCCTCGTCGCCCTCCTTGATGAGTACTGACTTATTGAGATCGAGATTCTCTTCATGCTTTTGGCGATACAGTTCTGTCAGGCAGAAGATGCTTGCCATGTTCGCCAGACAGACCGACTGAGTGCTGTTTCTTTCTATCGTCGGTCCACCTGTGTGCGAGGAGAGGTAGTACCCTGATCGAAAGTTGAACTCATCCAAGAAGGCGTCTAATTCTGCTTGTGTTGTGAGTGGTGCCGCAGGGAGATCTACGGTCTGATCACCCTGAAGGTTAGAGTTAGCGAGCGTGACGCGCATGAGAATGAGTAGCCCGAAGAGCGCGATGCCTGCCAGGGCGGCATAAAGGTGTCTGAGTTTCATAAGGAAGAGGAATGGTAGGTGAAAACGGGGGGGAATGAAAAAGCACGCCATAAGAGCGTGCTTGTGTTGGAGGCTTGAGTGGAGAGCCCTTAGAGGTTGCTCATGTCGATGAAGCCCTCTAGCTTACGAATACGCGTTGGGTGGCGCATCTTACGGAGTGCCTTGGCCTCGATCTGACGAATACGCTCACGGGTCACCTGGAACTGACGACCCACTTCCTCGAGCGTGCGAGAGTAACCGTCCTTCAGGCCGAACCGTTGCTCGAGTACTTCGCGTTCACGTTCCGTGAGTGTGTCGAGAACATCGTTGATCTTGTCCTTGAGCATGGAGAAGCCAGCTTCTTCCATCGGGTTGTCCGCGGCCTTATCTTCGATGAAGTCACCAAAGGAGGTGTCGTCAGAGTCACCTACAGGAGCCTGTAGGGAGATCGGTTGTTGAGCCATCTTGAGAACGGCTCTGACCCTTTCTACAGGGAGGTGGATCTCATCCGCAATCTCATCCGGAGTCGGTTCACGACCGTACTCTTGTACGAGTTGCTTCTGGACTCGCATGAGCTTGTTGATCGTCTCGATCATGTGCACGGGGATACGAATCGTACGTGCTTGGTCAGCGATAGAGCGAGTAATCGCCTGACGAATCCACCACGTAGCGTAGGTAGAGAACTTATAGCCACGACGGTACTCGAACTTCTCTACCGCCTTCATGAGACCCATGTTACCTTCTTGAATGAGGTCGAGGAAGGAGAGTCCACGGTTCGTATACTTCTTAGCGATAGAAATCACGAGACGGAGGTTAGCCTCTACCATTTCGGTCTTAGCGGCATGTGCAGCGCGGATCCACTTCTTGAGATTCTTGTTGTTGACGTGGAAGTCATCAGCTTCGTGCCAGACTTCTTGCTGGATCTCACGGAGCTTGGTATCGAACTCCTTATCATCAGGGTTGTTCTGGAGCTTATGCTCGTACTTCTGGAAGCGCTTGCTGTAGTCATCTACCTCTGCACAGAAGTCTTCTACGATCTTCTGCTTGTAGTAGAATCGGCCATAGAGTCGATCGAGAGTTTGGACATTCTTCTTGATTGTCTCCGCAGACTCTTCCTTGTTGCGTGCAGACTTGGACTGGAGGTTACGGAAGGCGTCTGCTGTCGCCTCGTGAAGCTGGATGACCTGGTCACAGAGCTTCGGTAATACCTTCATGTAACGTTCACGACTCTCGATCTTTTTGTCGAGGATGACGCGGTCAAAGCGCTCTTTCCCTTTCTGTAGCTTATCTGCAAGCTCGAGGTAACAGTCGGCGGTGAAGCCAAACTTGTGGAAGTGCTTCTGGACATTATTCTCCGCAGTCTCGATGCGTTTAGAGATTTCGACCTCTTGTTCTCTCGTGAGGAGGGGAACTTGCCCCATTTGCTTGAGGTACATACGAACTGGATCATCCAGGATGTCCATTTTCTCCTTTGGATCTTCAATGGCACTCTCTGATCCCTTGGAGTCACGATAACGGTCTACTTCTGCCGCATCGATGATGTCGAACTCCATGGCATTGAGCTGCTCCATGACACTTTCGAGTTCTTTTGGCTCAACGATGTTGTTAGGCAGGGCATCGTTGATATCGTCGTATGTGAGATAGCCTTGCTCTTTTGCAAGGAGGACGAGGTCACGAACCTTGTCTTGGAGATCAGTGGTCTCGGTCTGTGTGAGGACAGATTTGTCGAGCTTCTCTACTTTTTTCTCCTCTTTCTTTTTCTCTACTTTTGCTTCAGCAGGCTTTTTAGCCGTCTCCTTCTTTGGAGCCGCTGTCTTAGCTGTTGTTGCTTTTTTAGTAGTCTTTTTCGCCGCCGCTTTCTTCGCAGCTTTTTTGGCAGTCGTCTTCTTCGCAGCAACCTTCTTGGTTGTAGCCTTCTTTTTTGCCGCAGGTTTTTTCTTCGGTTCGTCTGCGTCTGTGGTTGCTTTCTTCTGTGCCATATATGAGTTTCGGAGAGGAGGTGGTTTAGTCTAGTGTTCCCGTGAGGGCACAACTATACCTAAGTGTCAAATCAGATATCGAGGCCGAATGTCAGATTTGTTTAGCGTAATAGCTTCAAAGAGGATTTTTTTTTGGTCAAGCCTAAGTTTGTAAAAATGAGCACTTCTTTGCTTGATACTCGATGAAAACAAAAAAAGCGCACTCTAGAGTGCGCTCATTTGATATAAATTCCTTTTCGGAAAAAGAATTAAGCAGGGTTGAGAACTGTTGTGTAGAGGAAACCTTTGCCCTCAAGCTTCTCGATTGTGCTCTTGTACTTCTCATACTTAGCAGCGTCTACAAAGCGTGTACCCGTACGCCACTCACGACGTCCTGTGATGAATGCAACTTCGTCACGGTCGTTTTGTAGGTTTGGCTTGTGTGTTGTAGTAACAAGGCAGCTCCCTTTTTCCTCTTTTGCCTTAGCAAGGTCAGCAGGAGAACATTGTCCGAAATCTTTTGATAGGAGTTCTGTCTTTGGCATGGGGCGAAGGTTATAGAGCAATTTTTTCTGCTTAGTCGAGACTTTTTTTGAAGAAAATAGGTAGTAACCGTGTTTGCGCGCTGTAAAACAAATTGTCAGTAGAGAGAGGAAGTCCGAAACAGAGTTTGGTGTCACCCTATAGTGCCAGCAATGAAGACGTTGGGGATCTCTGTTGTCGGCTTGAGTGAACGCTTGGGTCCTCGCTGTTGGGGTGCGGTTGTCCTTGTCTAGTTGCATGGAGCTTTCTGAAAAACAGCTCTATCCCTCTACTCGTGCCCTATAGCGGATCTTTTGTGCTTCGTTTTTTTGATTATGTCTAAGAACTCTTGTTGTGAGAGCTATTAAGTTAGCCCTGATAAGGGCGTTGGAAACCAGCACAGGCCGCTAGGCCTGTGATATGGCGAAGACGTAATATTAGGTCTGAAAGACCGTTGGATAAGGGCTGCTTTTTGCTCCCTCTAACGTTGATGGAATTTCTTTCAGGGGGGGCTTATCCGCCGGCCTTACAGGCCTATGTATGATTACTATGCTAGTCACAGGCCTAGCGGCCTGTGCTGGTATCGAATCGCCCTTATCAGGGCTGGATTATTATGAGGGCT
>WTJZ01000212.1:0-3362 GCA_011524615.1 Akkermansiaceae bacterium
GTGCTACAGAAGATGGCTCTGGTACAACTGTGGTAGAGAGCGTAAGCGTAGCCGCATCCGAAAACGATGCAGAAGTCGCAGATGTTCCTACCCCCGCCACAGCTAACGTAAACACCCCATCGAGATCTGAGGTAATATCTCCTAGATTAACATTAACCGTTTTCGACGTATCAGCAGCACCAGAAGTAATGAGGTTAAAGCCACTCAAGCTCGACACCCAAGAACCTGTAGCAGCACCTGATCCATCGAGGTAACCGTCGCTCACCGCTGAGTCATAGGTCAATGCGGTGAGGTCGATGGCTGTATCATAGTAGTAAACTCTAAACTCCTCTAAGGAATCTCCATCGTTCTGCGTCAAGGTAATATTAATATCATCGATAGAGTCCGCGTATGATGAGATATCAAAATTATAGAACGCCACTCCCGTGAAGCTAGCGCCAGAATGAGTCACATAGTTATTACTATTCCCAGATAAGTTAGTGGTTGGATTCCCAGAATGGGCGTATGTCGCATTAGTAGCTGTGAACACAGTAGATGCGTGGGCAAGAGAAACGAGAGACAGAACTGCAGACGATAGTAATGTAATTTTCATAATATTCTTTAGTTGGTAATAAAGAGCTCTTTGATGCTCTGTCTATGGTTCGCAAAAAAGTCCTCCCACCTGTGCAGACTACTCACATTTTTTTGTTTATTTCTCTACGAGGCTAACATTCCTCTGAGAAGAGGAGCCCTCAGTATATCCACTGATGCAGGCGTCCGCATTTATTGAAAGCTCAACTGAACTCCCGAAAGCCCGAGGCTGTCAATCACCTCAGTATCAAAGCGCTCTTGCTCTGATATCGGTAAGATCAGTGACTCTAGCCCTCTGATCTGATGAGGATCATCAAAGCTCAACTGAGAGGCCTTTGATACATCCAACTCTCGCACAGTTAATCCGTTTAGGTCACTCATATCGACCCTCTTATTCACGGTGTTTAGTGCTAAGGAATCGAGTGATAAATATGCCATGAGACCATTATCCCCACCTAATGGAGCCTTCAAGTAAAGTCCATCATTAGCGCTCACCGTCAGTCTTTTAATAGAGGGTTCATAGGTGATCTCTAGCTGGGGATTATACTCGTTCACGTAGTGAATGTACTCGACTAGAATAGGAGTGCCGTCCGCCCTCGGCGCACATGATGCGTCGTAAATAATAGAGGACTGAAGCAGTTGCTTATCACGAAAACTCATACAACTAATCTGATTGATAAAACCAGCAAACTCGCGAGTACTAGGTCTCAGGCTCTCACCATAGCTCACGTCTGGTAAGTGCTCCAAATACTGCACGAGCCGTGTATCTGAGCTGATCTCCTCTTGATAAGGGAGAGCTTTGGCAGCCTTAAAGTCTAACTTAATGAAATAGAGTCTCCGCAATAAAATAGTAGGGGTGTAATAGGATTCATCGAGTTCCTGAGCTTTCTTAAGCAGCAAGATAAGAGAGTCGACCTTTTCCACCAATTCTTTTGATGGCCCTTTTGAGAACTCTTGCCACATCAAATCGTGAGCCTTCTTCGACAACTGACTCGATAAATGCAATTCCCCTCCAGATAAGGAGGATATCAACATGTGCTCTAGATCATTCTGCTGTAATAACTCCTTCTCCAGCGTACTGCTGTTCTGTAGCTCAGACTGTAAGTTGCTCTCCTTTTCTATCAACGCAGAGGTCCACAAGACCGATGCAATGACCATACAGACTACACTCACTGTCACTACCTTCATCACCTTGAGATGACGCCTCGTAAATAGCCAGGCCTCTCTCATCAGGTTAAATTCGCTGCCTTCTAATGAATACCCCGACCTAAACCGCCGAACATCCTCTAGCATCGCAGAGACTGACTCATAACGCTGAGCTGGTGCAGTCTGTATTGCCTTCGTCGCGATTTGTTGGAGAGGCTTTGCGATCGCTTTCCCCCCCCCCTTCATTAGCGTCAAGAATTCTGCGAGGTCCCCTGTTACAGTCCTCTCCATGACACTCGCCCGCTCCCCTCTATGAGGAGGTGAACCCGTCAGTAAAAAGCAAAATAAGCAACCTAGCGCATAGATATCAGTGCGCGCATCCTTAATGGCCCCCTTAGTAATCTGCTCAGGAGCCATGTAACCTGGTGTTCCGCGCCGCTCTCCATACAGGGTTTGTTGAGCGGCCTCATGCAGATGAGCACTTTCTGCCTCATATTCGCTCTCCCCCATCTTTTTACCTAAACCCCAGTCACAGACCAAGACCTCATCAAACTCGTCACACTGGATGTTATCTGGCTTAATGTCTAGGTGAAGAACTCCCTGAGAGTGAGCATAGCTGACCGCACTACAGATCGTTTCAAATACATCCAACCTCTTATTGAGATCTGGCTGTTGCTGGACAAAGTCTGCGAACGATTTACCTGACTTAAGATCCATTGTGAAGAACGGCTTCTCTTCATCACTAATCCCGACATCATGTACTTTGATAATGTTTGGGTGCTTTAACGCTGATGTTAACCACGCCTCATGGACAAAGATATCTTGATAAGCGTCCCCTAATTCCGTTTTCAAGGAGGCATAGGCTACCGTCCTTCTCGTATTCCTGTCATAGCACTCATAGACATACTTGAGTCCGCCTTCTCCAATGAGGTTGAACTCTGTATACCGCTGGTCAACCCCTCTTAGATAACGGAGTGGCTCGGACTCATTAGGAGCTACAGAGTCTGAGTAGAACCTCCGTAGTGAGTCCTCTAAAATGCTATCGGACATTCCGCCTAAAATTCTAGATCAGCGATGATACTCTGTACCTCTGCTCTCATGCGCTTTTTCACTCTCTGCTTGAGACTGTAGACCGAGTCTTCTGTAAGCTTAGTAATCTCTTGGATCTCCTTCGTGGTCTTTCCTTCTAAGCCCAACGTAAATACTGTAATCGCTTTCCCGCGAAAGCTATCCTTCACACGACTCAATGCCAAATTCGTCACATAGAGCTCCCATTCTCGATCAATAATTTGATCAAGGTTAGCGGGCAGAATACCACTCCCTTGCTCCTGACTGCTTTCTAAGGCTGAGAGCTTACGTTGATGCGCTTGAATTTTTCTCCCATGAGTATAAGCGACATTCAAAATTACGTGTCCTAGCCAAGATCTAAACTTACCCTTTTCTCGATCATACTTAGGTAAGGACTTCGTCAATTGTACCAGCACCTCTTGCGATATATCTCCATGCTCACCGATGTCGATACCAGCCTTATGCAATACATGATGTATGAACTTAGAATAATGATTAAACAGCTCTTGCCAAGCACCCTCATCAGACAAGTCTAATGCTCTTTCAATGAGTGAATATTTCGTTTTGTGGGAATCGCC
>WTJZ01000212.1:3462-5232 GCA_011524615.1 Akkermansiaceae bacterium
GGAGCGCGGTTTACCAACTTCTACAATAATGCTAAATGCGGACCCTCACGAGCCTCCTTGCATACAGGACGATATCCCCACTTGGCCATGAAGAAGGGTGCTACGTTTGCCGAAGTCCTTAAGGGTGCAAACTATCGTACCATCATGACTGGTAAGTGGCACCAGCGAGGGATCACGACAGACTTTGGCTTTGATCGCTATCTCGGTCTCGCTGATGGGTGCTGTAACTTCTGGAACCCAGGTATCGATGCCAAGACTGGCGAACCAAAACCGGGACGCAAAAAGCAAAACGTTCAGAGTAATCGATCTAGAAAGTGGGGAATCGAGGGTCAAGTCTACGAAAACTACGTCCCCACGGATCCGAACTTCTACACCACTGATGCCTTTACGAACTATGCCGTCGAGCGACTAGAGGAGTACAAGGACGAGGATAAGCCCTTCCTCCTGTATCTCGCCTACACTGCGCCTCACTTCCCCCTACATGCGTGGCCAGAGGATATTGCCAAATATAAGGATACTTATCTAGAAGGCTGGGATGTGATCCGTGAGCGCAGATTCAAGAAGATCAAGCAACTAGGACTCATCCCTGCTGATACTCCTCCGACCGCTCGTAACCCTCGTGTCCCCGCATGGAACTCCCTCTCACCAGCACAACAGCGTGAGGAGGCTCACAAGATGGCGGTCTATGCAGCAATGATCGACAGGATGGATCAGGGGATCGGTCGCGTCTTTGACAAGCTCAAGGAGCTTAATAAATTTGACGACACTCTAATCATCTTCCTCTCTGATAATGGTGCCTCCAGTGAAGGAGTCGACTATGATGTCACCATCCCTGCTGGACCAGTGGAAGGCTATCGGGCGATGGGTCCAGGATGGTCCCATGTCTCTAACCTCCCATACCGCGAATATAAGGCTACTAATCACCAAGGTGGAACCAAAACACCATGTATCGTAAAATGGCCAGGTGTCACTGAGAAGCAAACTCTCATCTCGCAAACCTGTCACGTCATGGATTTCCTCCCTACCTTTATGGACATCACGCAAGCCCCCTACCCTGAGAGCGTACGTCAAATCACTCCACAAAAACCCCAGGGTATGTCACTGGTGCCCTACCTAAGAGATTCACACACTCCCAGTACGCCACGCACGCTCTTCTGGAACTTTAGTGCCGCAAGAGCGGCGATGCACGAAGGTTGGAAGCTGGTACGCGCGAATAAAGATGGGGCTGAGTGGGAGCTCTATCATATTGCCGCTGATCCCACCGAATACCATGACCTCGCAAAAGAGCACCCTGAGAAGATCGCTCAACTCTCCAAGATGTGGGAGCAGTGGAATAAGAACCCAAGCCTCAGTATACCGACGCATTAGCCTCTCTCTAACTACTAATAGGGTACAAAAAAGTGCCAGATAGTACGCACTACCTGGCACTCCATTCATCGGAATATGAGGGCTCGTGAGCCCATTAACAAATTGCTTATTTAAAGTGCAGAGCCTTCGTGTGAATCTGTGCCACTGTGTTAATCGACAGGAGATCTTCAATCGTTGGCGTAGAGATCTCTACTCCATTTTCAGGAATAGGGAGATTGAGCGTCCAGAAGATACTATTGGTAAAGGTCTTGAAGAAGTGTGGGTTAGCCCATGTGTGGTACATGTGAGCTGAGGTAAATGCCACTGAACGCCCCTCATCCGCACGATCAAACGCCCAGTAACAGGACTGCTCACGGAAGGTCGACGGGTCACGTTGTTGGACTGCATGGGTTGGTGCCATCG
>WTJZ01000056.1:0-10663 GCA_011524615.1 Akkermansiaceae bacterium
TAGCGATACGGTCAGAGCGGCTCATAGAACCAGTCTTGATTTGTCCAGCGTTGAGACCTACTGCGATGTCAGCGATGGTGGTGTCTTCTGTTTCACCAGAACGGTGTGAGATTATACAGAGGTGTATCCGTTCTCCTTAGCGAGCTCTACTGAGTCGAAGGTCTCGGTGAGGGTACCGATTTGGTTAACCTTAACGAGGATTGAGTTCGCTACTCCTTGGTCGATTCCTTTTTGGAGGAAGTCCTTGTTCGTTACGAAGAGGTCGTCACCAACGAGTTGTACCTTATCACCGATTGCGTCTGTGAGAAGCTTCCAGGTGTCCCAGTCGTTCTCGTCACATCCGTCTTCGATCGAGATGATTGGGAATTTAGCGCAGAGGTCCTTGTAGAGTCCTACGAGGTCTGATCCTGAGAGTTCTTCGTTCGTTGACTTATGGAAGACGTACTTGCCTTTTTCCTTGTTGTAGAACTCAGATGAAGCGACATCGAGAGCGAGTGAGATGTCGTCACCGACACGGTATCCTGCAGCTTCGATTGCTTGGCAGCATACGCTGAGTGCGTCCTCTGCAGAGTCGAGAGCTGGAGCGAATCCACCTTCGTCACCTACTGCTGTTACGAGACCGCGACCTTTAAGAACTTTCTTAAGTGCGTGGAAGACCTCTGCACCCCAACGGACAGACTCCTTAAAGGTAGGAGCACCGTGTGGCATGATCATGAACTCTTGGAAGTCGATCGGTGCGTCTGAGTGAGATCCACCGTTGATGACGTTCATCATTGGAACAGGGAGAACCTTAGCGTTCGCTCCACCGATGTATTGGAAGAGTGGGAGCTCAGCTGCTGCTGCTGCTGCCTTAGCGGTAGCGAGGGAAACACCAAGAATCGCGTTTGCACCGAGGCTCGCCTTGTTCTTAGTTCCGTCGAGGTCGAGCATGATTTGGTCAACTGCTGCTTGCTGAGTAGCGTCGATACCAGCGAGTGCTGGAGCGATAGAGTTGTTTACGTTATCTACTGCGTTCTGAACACCTTTGCCGAGGTAACGGTCTTTGTCGCCGTCACGCATTTCGTTTGCTTCGTGCTCACCTGTTGATGCTCCACTTGGAACCGCTGCACGGCCGAATGCACCACAGTCAAGTTGTACGTCTACTTCTACAGTTGGATTTCCTCGTGAATCGATGATCTCACGAGCATGTACTTCAGTAATTGATGTAAATGACACAGTTAAATTGGGTTTTGTTTGCGTGTGGAGGCCTCCGAATTGTTGCGTAGGAGGATTCCACACCGCGGGGTGTAAACACCATCTCTCGAATTACAAAGGGAAAAATGAAGTTTTCCCCACTTTTTAGCGAAATGAATACTTTCGATGACGGATTTCGTTACCCTGCATGACTCATCTGTAGAGGTGGGATAAAAAAAAGGAGACCCATAGTGTGGGTCTCCTGAAAGTTGATGATGAGTTGGGGGAGGGTTACCCGATGAACATTTCTTCGCTTGATTCCGCGTCGAGGCCTTGGATGCCTTCGACGGGCTTACCTGAGCCGTAGCGGATACCCTCGAGGGTCTTCTTACTACCGCGTGAGGTGCTTGGACTGTTGAGCGCCTTGTCGATGAGCTTGGCGATCTCTGGACCTGCAGCAGCGATACCAGCTGCGCCGAGAATGAATCCGAGCGGCTTGCGCGCGTGTGATCCGATCGCACCAGAGAGGAGGAGACCGGTAGCAGCGCCGAAGATCATGAGACCTGCTTCTTTTCCAATCACAGAGGCAGATGGGATGTTATTCTCAGTGTTTGACATATACGTAGGAGCATTGAAAAAAAATGACGTAATCACAACCATAAAAAGGGAATAAGTAATGGTTGAGGATTGGAGGTTGGATAGATGAACCGCGAAAGGACGCAGAATGGCGTGAAAAAGTTGGTTATGTGGCGTTTGTAGTTGGACCACTGAAGGACACGGAATGGTGTGGGCGGTTTCTATTTTGTGGAGGGGAGGGATTTTACGTTATATGTATTTTTTAATGTTGTTATTTTGTCATATTGATTAAAAAGTGCTTTCCTTTTGTGTTTTTTATTGTATTATTTTGTGCGTGCTTGTGTTTCCTATGGTGATCTGTTGCGTGTTCCTCTCGGTTAGCGTTGGGCTAGTCGTGTACGGGGTCGCAAATCTCAAAACCGTCTGTACGAGTTGGGATTGGTATAAGGTGAAGGGGAGGGTCACGCTCGTGAGGACTAAGCGGGTCAGTATCCATGGGCATTTGCATTACTTCCCTGCGGTGCGATATGTGTATGAATACAATGGGCAGCAATATAAAGGGAAGAGGATTAAGTTTGGTACTCCTCAACTGTATCCGAGTAAGGTGGTGGCCTGTGCTAATCACCCTTATGAGTTAGACCAAGAGGTGGAAGTTTTTGTGAACCCCTTTCATCCAGATCAATCAGTGTTGACGAGGAGGGTGAGCTTGGAAACGATTTCACCGATATTAGTAGGTGGGGCAGTGACTTTCGTGTCTGTGTTGGGGCTGTTTTTGATCTAGTACCATCTAAGCATCCAACTGGACGGCAGTGCGTAATCACGCTTCTTTATACTACAATCAATGTTGACCGCACAGAAGCAGAGTCGCAAAAAGTGGGCAGGATATTTTGAGGGAAAGAGGGACTCCCCTGTCTGACCAGTTGATCGACAGGGGGGGGCTGGATTAGAGGTCGCCTAGCTGGCGGAAGAGCGCCTTGCTCATCTCGACGCCTTGCTCGAAGCTGGCGATAGAGAAGTTTTCGTTAGGGGCATGGATCTGAGCATCTGGGAGAGCGAGACCCAGCATGAGGGTGTCAGCACCTAAGATCGACTTAAAGTCTCCGATGATAGGGATACTTCCACCTTCACGGATAAGGACTGGATCGTTGCCAAAGACGTCCTTGAGAGCGGATTGCGCAACCTTCCCGAATTCGTCATGTGGGTTCGAGCGATAGGGTAGGCCACCATGTTCCTTGGTAATAGTAGCGGTGACAGAGTCTTGGGTGTGCTTGGCGATGTGTGCTTCTACCTTGCGATAGATGTCCTCAGGATCTTGCCCTGGGACGAGGCGGAAGGAGAGCTTACAGAAGGCGTAGGAGGGGAGGACGGTCTTGGAGCCTTCTCCTTGGTAGCCGCCGCCGAGTCCATTGACCTCTGCAGTAGGGCGAGCCCAGAGGCGTTCCGCTGAGCTGTATCCTGTCTCACCATGGAGCTGTGGTGCCCCGGTAAGGGAGAGCATGGACTCTGGATCCATTCCTGGAACATCAGCCCACATGTCGCGTTCCCATTGCTCCAGTGGTTCGACGCCGTCATAGAATCCCTCTACAGCGACTCGGCCCTGATCATCATGGAGAGAGGCCACGAGGCGAGCGATCTCGGTAGCGGGATTAGCGATCGCACCACCGATGCATCCGCTGTGTTGATCCTTAGACGGGCCATCATAGCGAACTTCACAACAGCAGATCCCGCGGAGTCCATAACCCATCGTACCGGTGCCTGGAGCTACCATACCTGTATCTGAGACGACCACGACATCACAGGCAAGCTCGTCCTTATGAGCCTCTAAGAAAGGAACGAGGCTAGGGGAGCCGATCTCCTCCTCTCCCTCGATCAGGATAGTGAGATTCACTCGGAGCTCGCCATCTTCATCGAGTAGTTGTTCGACGGCCTTGAGGTGAGCCATGTGCTGCCCCTTATTATCAGTTGCCCCTCGGGCGAAGATCTTGCCGTCCTTGATGGTTGGCTCGAATGGAGGGGTGTCCCAGAGATCGAGTGGGTCTACGGGTTGGACGTCATAATGTCCGTAGAGGAGCACGGTCTTACGTCCGTCGATATGCTGGTTCTTTGCTACTACGATAGGATGGCCCTCGGTAGTATGGATCTGCGAGGTGAGCCCTAGAGAGGTGAGCTTTTGGTGGAGCCACTCTGCGTTCGCAGCGACCTCTGACGTATATTGTGAGTCAGTGGAGATGGACTGGAAGCGGAGGACGGTGATGAGGTCGTTAAGTAAATCTGACATAGGAAATTAGCGTTTGATGGCACGAATGTTATCATAGACGAGCATGCCAAGGATAAGGATGGCAAAGAAAGGCAAGCTCCCTCCTAAGAGGAGTAAGAGGATCGCTCCCACTCCCACGACGATACTCACGATGTGAGTGATCTTGCTACGGCGAGGGCCTAGGATATTCGACAGGATTTGCCCTCCGTCAAGAGGGTAGATCGGGATGAGGTTAAGGACTGCCCATGCAATACTGATATACATAAGACTATGGACGAAGTGGTAGCTCTGTTGCGTAGGGAAGCTGTCTTCTGGTCCGACGGTGCGAATGATGATGAGGGCAATGATACCGAGTAGGATCTGGAGACCTGGGCCTGCGGCGATCATGAGAATATTTTGCACGCGTGAGAGGCGCGGTCCTTGGCTAATGGCAACTCCGCCTAAGCCGTGAAGAATAATATGAGGGTGTCTCCCGTATCGACGGTTCACGAGGGCGTGACCCATCTCATGGACGAGTACAGAGAGGAATCCAGCGGCGATGAAGACGATGACATTGACAAAGCCCTGTGAACTAGGCGTCTGTAAAACCTCAACTCCACCTCCGAAGAGAGCCATAATGACCCAGAAGAATGGTTGCACAAAGATGGGGATGCCAAAGAGTCTAAATCGTAACATAGAAGAATGATTAGCCGTAGTGGGGGAAAGTCAAGAACAGGTTAGAGGCTGATCGCTAGCGACTTGATCTTCTCCCTGAGGGTGTAGCGGGTGATGCCGAGCAGATCGGCTGCTTGAGATTGGTTGCCGTTGGTTTGTTGCAGAGTCTGTGTGATGATCGTCTCCTCTGCCAGCGCGACCATTTCTCGATAGGCACCATGGTCGAGTTCTCCCTTGGAGGCCTTTGAGAGGATGGAGGTGGCGAGCTTGCCGAGAGAGGTATCTGATCCGATGATAGGGGAGTCAGAGAGGATCAGGGGACGGAGGTCTGCTGCGCCGATGGCGAGGTCGCGGCGCTTGAGGATCGCTTGGCGCAGGACGTTCTGGAGTTGTCTGATATTACCAGGCCAGGGTTGACGAGCGAGGAAGGAGAGGGCCTCTGGAGTGATCCGTGGGTTACCGACGCCTAGCTCTAGACCGAAGCGGGAGAGAAAGTGGTTCGTGAGCACACTCACGTCCCCGAGGCGGTCGCGGAGAGGAGGGAGCTTGAGCGTGGTGCCGTTGAGTCGATAGAGTAGGTCGGCACGGAAGGCGCCGTCATCGACCATCTGCTCTAGATTACGGTGGGTCGCGGCGATGACGCGGACGTCTACCGGGATCTCGGCGGTGCCGCCGACGCGTTGGATCACCTTTTCCTGCAGGACGCGGAGCATCTTAGCCTGTAGGAGAGGTTGCATATCACCGATCTCATCGAGGAAGAGGGTAGCGCCATTCGCTTGCTCGAATCGTCCGATCTTCTTGTTACTGGCGCCCGTGAACGAGCCCTTCTCGTGACCGAAGAGTTCGGACTCGAGGAGGTTATCAGGTATGGCCGCACAGTTCACTGCGATGAAGGGCTTATGCGCACGGTGGCCGTGTTCGTGCAGCGCACGGGCGATGAGTTCCTTACCGGTGCCCGTTTCGCCTCGGATGAGTACGGTTACTGGGGTAGCAGCGAGCTTGGCTAGATCGCGGTAGACCTTGGACATGGCACGGCTCTTCCCGATGAGGCGGGGGGGCTCAGATTCGACGAAGGTGTCCTTCTTCTCCGTGACGGTACTGGTCTCCTGTGTACTAAGAGCCTCTGAGATGACGGCGTGTAGTTCATCTGCGGGGCAGGGCTTGGGGAGGAAGTCATAGGCTCCGGCTTGGACCGATTTAATGGCGATGCTGGCGTCAGAGGAGCTGGAGAGCATGATGGTTGGGAGACCGGGACGCTCTTCTTGTAGTTCTTGGATGAGCTTGAGCCCACCTAGCCCCTCGAGACGGTACTCGGTGATGACGATGGAGACATTGGGAGAGTTGAGAACATAGTCGAGGGCCTCACCGCCGTCATGGAATACGATGAGAGAGGACTCGAATTCATCGAGGATGCTATGGAGGTCGTGCGCAGTCTTTTGCGCCTCATTTTTCTTGCTGTCTATGAGGACAAATTGGTGCATTTTTTCATCGGCCATACTGGAGAATAAGAGTAAAGCGGATGATATGCCAAGTTGGGTCTTACAAAATTTGTTTTCTTTGGTGGTGGGGCTATGTATCGCCCTATGGCCAGCACAGTTACTAGGGCATAGTGTGGATCAGGTGTTCATGGAGTTCTCGGCACAGGAGGATCAAATCTATGGGGTGATGTATCTCGATGCGGCGTACTGTCTACCAGAGTATAGGGGAGATGACAGTATGACGGCTCCGACTCGGCAATGGTTGGTAGGGCTAGATGAGGAGGAGCATGCGCGGTTACGTCTGGAGGCTGAGGCGTATATCAGGGATGCGCTGGTCATCATGGTAGAGCAGGCACCAGTTGCGTATTCGGTGCGCTTTCCCGATTATGCGCAGGTCCCCTATGACTTTTACCCATCTGTGATTAACAAGCCGGTCCTCCGGGCGCAGATTCAGGCAGATTACCCCGACTACGGAGGCGCACTCCAGGTGGGGTGGCGTGATCCGTATGAGGCTAAGCTCTTATTGGACTTCCATTGGGTCGATGAAGGAGGTCCACAGAAGAGTCTCTTACAGATAGATGCGATGAGTGCGATCGACACCGGTTTTATCACGGAGGCGGTCGTGAGATCTGAGGCCGAGCAACAGGTGCTCCCGAGGTCTCGGTCTGTAGGCGGTTTTATCGGGGTGGGGTTTCGTCACATTTTACCGCTGGGCTTGGATCACATACTTTTTATCGTAGGGATTTTTCTTTTCCTTCCGCATTGGCGCCCCTTGCTTACTCAGTCATTATGTTTTACGGCGGCGCATTCTGTGACACTTGCGCTAGCGCTACTGGGAGTGGTTAGCTTTGATAGTCAATGGGTGGAAGTGTTGATTGCTCTCTCGATCGTCTACATAGCAGTCGAGAATCTGTGGGGGGAGTCGGGTCAGGTGAGACGATTATGTCTGATTGTGGCCTTTGGGTTACTGCATGGACTAGGGTTTGGCAGTGTCCTTCAGCAATACTTACCGACGGAGCGCGTCTTTTGGCCTCTGCTCCAATTTAATCTCGGGGTAGAGTTAGGCCAGATTACGATTCTTGCGGGGTGTTTTTTGCTTTATTTTCCCTTTAAGAAGTGGTTTAAAGAATGGCGTAAATATTGTTCCTTGCTGATTGGCTTAATCGGTCTGTATTGGGTAGTGGAACGCATCCTGAATTAATCGTATGTCGAATGAATCACGCCGGCGCTTTTTAGAAAAGTCTGTCTTCTTGTTAGGGATGGGAGGGCTAGGATACCTCTTCTATCAAAACGGGAAGAAGCGCTTCTCCGAATGGCGGCGTGACTTCTTAGATAAGATTACGAACTTTGACCACACGCCACGAGATCTCCGCCCTCTTCCTACAGATACAGATTACCTGGCCTTCTTGGATAACCTACATCTCAAGTACTTTACGGCCAAGGAGATCATTCAGGTGCATAGTCGGTGGCGTGGAGATGTCCAAAATGACCTGCCGCCTCGTGAGCTATGGTTCGAGATCGAGAATACTCTCCGCATCGCGGATCTCCTGCGAGACCGTCTCGGTGTCACCTGTAAGATCCTATCGGCTTACAGGAGTAAGAAGTACAACACCGCCGTGGGAGGGGCTAAGTTTTCGCAGCATATGCAGAACCGGGCTCTGGATCTCAAGTTCTCGTGCTCTTCGACTAAGGTCTACGAGGCCGCGATGAAGCTCCGAGAGGAGGGACTCTTCCAAGGAGGGATCGGATGGTACCCGAACTTCGTCCACATCGATACGCGAGGTCGCAATGTGGAATGGGGGCGAGAAGAGGGGTGAGTCTCTTCTCATGATCGCTCCATTACATTCTCCCTATGGGGAGTCTCTAATAGGTGGTACGTGAGAAATAGGATACTCGTTGTCTCCCTTGTGAGCGCGTGGCACTCTCAATTCGAGAGTACAGCCACCTTATACTCTCCATTCACTAGGCCAATAGTGATCGTTTCTGAGTGTTCATTATGCTCTCCAGAGGTGAAGGTAATGGTGTACTTGGGCTCTAGATTTAATTTTAAGACTCCGAAGTTGCCTCCGTAATCTTTTCCCTCGGACCATTGTTTCATGATTTCGTCACTAGGAGGAGTTACCTTGGGGTTGGAGATCGTGTACGAGCCAAATCGAGAGGTGTGACTTTTACACATCGCTAGAATTTTTTCCGATACATTCACCTGATACATGAGTTCATTGAAAATCTTGTCCCCCTCCTTATTATTGTAGAGAGACATGTAGTGTTGAGCAAACGCGTTTGCCTTTTCGATGTCTGCGAGCGCAAACGTGGCGGTGATGAGAAGTAAGAGGATGGACTTCATCTATTTTGAGAGTGGGTGTTCGTTGATGAGTGACTTGTTACAGGTGACAAGCGAGAGAGAAAGGGAGCGCCCTGTGGGGCGCTCTGCTGAGAGTTCTTATTGGAACTGGCTTGAGACGGGCTCGATGCGTAGTTCTACGCGACGGTTCTTGGCCTTACCTGCAGCGGTCGTGTTTGATGCGATCGGTGAGGTCTCTCCGTATCCGCGAGCATTGAGTCGGCTGCCTGCGACTCCCTTGGCCGAGAGTTGGTTCGCGACGGAGTAGGCGCGGCGTTGGGAGAGAGATTGGTTATAGGAGTCACTACCGTCAGAGTCGGTGTGTCCTTCTACTGCGATGACGGTCTTGTCATACTCCTTGAGCACGAGGGCGACCGAATCGAGCGTCGGAAGGAACTGGCTCTGGAGGGTCGCGTCTGCGACGCCGAAGGTGATGTCATGTGGCATGTTAAGGATGATATCATTTCCTGCGCGACTGACGCTGACGCCTGTATTCTGGAGTTGTTGGCGGATCTTAGCCTCTTGGCGATCCATGTAGTATCCTACTCCACCACCGGCTGCTCCACCGATCCCTGCGCCGATGAGGGCACCGCGCTTAGCATTACCACTACCAGTGTTATTCGCGATAACGGCGCCGATGACAGCCCCACCGATGGCGCCGATTCCGGCACCCTTGGCGAGGTTAGAGGTCTGGCGTTCGCCAGTGTAGGCATTGTATGTAGTACAGTTGGAGAAGAGGAGGGCGGAGAGTGCGATGGCTGTGATCTTGAATTTCATTGTGTGTATTCTAGTTATCTCTGTAGACGGTTTGTTGTGTCATTTATTCACACTAATTTCAACACTCTAAATACATTCCCTTTTTCTAGGATAAAGCTATGTTGATCAAATACGTCATGTTTAAGAGAATAGAGCGTAGAAATGCATCTAAGGGTTGACGGATGATTTTCTCTTGATTAGTTTTCGCGCAACTGCGATGAGGGCTGTGCTCTCGTAGCAGAAATCATTCATTATTATGGCAAACTACGCAATTAACGGGTTCGGACGCATTGGACGCAGTGTTCTCCGAGCAATGTCTCCAGAAGAACGTCAGAAGGTTGTATCTATTAACGACCTTACAGATAACAAAACTCTTGCTCACCTTCTTAAGTGGGACTCAACACAAGGAAAGTTTGATGGTGAAGTAGATTATGATGATGACCACCTCATCATCGACGGTCACAAGATCAAGGCAACAGCTGAGCGTGACCCAGCAGCACTTAACCACGCGGCAACAGGCGCGGACATCGTGCTCGAATCAACAGGTTTCTTCGTCTCACAAGAGGCAGCATCTAAGCACCTCGAAGCAGGCGCTAAAAAAGTTCTCATCTCAGCTCCTGGTAAGGACGTAGATTATACATGGTGTCTCGGCATCAACGACAACGGATACGATCCAGCTAAGCACAACATCGTATCGAACGCGTCATGTACGACTAACTGTCTTGCGCCAATGGTGAAGGTTCTTAACGATTCATTCGGTATCGAATCTGGCTTCATGAGCACGATCCACTCTTACACAGGTGACCAACGTCTCCTTGATGCACCTCACGGTGACCTTCGTCGTGCACGTTCGGCAGCAGAGAACATCATCCCATCATCAACAGGTGCGGCTAAGGCGATCGGTCTTGTGATCCCTGACCTTGCTGGTAAGCTTAACGGTGGTGCATTCCGTGTTCCTACTCCTACAGGTTCTCTTACTGACTTTACAGCTGTTCTTAAGAAAGGAACAACAGCTGAGGAAGTAAACGCAGCATTCAAGGCAGCGGCTGAAGGTGAACTCAAGGGAATCTTCGAGTACTCAGAGGAGCCACTCGTTCTTCAGGATATCGTGGGTAACCCACACAGCTCAATCCTCGATGCAGGATGTACAATGATGCTTGGTGAAAACTTCGTTAAAGTTTGTGCGTGGTACGACAATGAGTGGGGTTACTCAAACCGTGCAGCAGATGCTCTTAAGAAGCTTGCTGGATCACTCTAATAGCTGAATGAAACTCTAATTACTGAAAATGGCCGAGGGAAACGCAAGTTTTTCTGCGGCCATTTTTGCTTATTATTCCAACACTAAAATTTTTTCGACATGAACAAACTTTCAATTCGCGACCTTGATGTATCAGGTAAGGAAGTGTTAATGCGTTGTGACTTCAACGT
>WTJZ01000056.1:10763-15612 GCA_011524615.1 Akkermansiaceae bacterium
CGCTTTGCAGAAGAGGAGACTTCAAACGATCCTACCTTTGCGAAGGCACTCGCAGGAAATGCAGAAGTCTTCGTGAGCGATGCCTTTGGTACCGCACACCGTGCACATGCTTCTACAGAGGGAGTGACGCACCATGTGGGGCAGTCAGCAATGGGTCTTCTCGTTGAGAAGGAGATCGAGTTCCTCGTAGGTAAGCTCGAGAAGCCAGCCAGCCCATTTGCGGTAATCGTAGGTGGTAAGAAGGTCTCAGATAAGATCAAGGTGATCGATAAGCTCCTCGAAAAGGCTGACATCATGATCATCGGTGGTGCTATGTCATACACCTTCCGTGTGGCACAGGGCTATGAAGTCGGTGACTCACTCGTACAGCACGACAAGGTAGAGCTCGCTAAGGAACTCATGCAAAAGGCGGCAGACAATGGCGTCAAGTTCATGCTGCCTAAGAGCACGCGTATCACACAAGAGTTCAGCAACGATGCGGAGACTAAGGTCACGATCGACTATGCTGATGACAAGAACGTGATTCCTGCAGGATGGGAAGGCGTTGACATCGGTGACTCTGCGATCGAGGAGTACTGTGAGGTGCTCAAGACCTGTAAGACTGTTCTCTGGAATGGCCCAATGGGCGTCTTCGAGCTTGATAACTTCGGTAAAGGAACGAAGGCGGTAGCGGAGACTCTCGCTGGTCTTGATGACGCGGACACCATCGTTGGTGGTGGTGACTCTGTTACGGCAGCGAACAAGTACGGTCTCGGAGAGAAGTTCACCTTCCTCTCGACTGGTGGTGGTTCATCTCTCGAACTACTCGAAGGCAAGGTTCTCCCTGGAATCGACGCCCTTACAGACGCGTAATTCTACGCTTACTGTATTATACTAAAAGGCGCCAAGGAGATAGTCTCCTTGGCGCCTTTCGAGTTTAACGCTCTTGTCATTCGGTAAGAGATTTTAATCTCCAGAACGTTCTATGATTTGGGCTTGCTGAAGGGAGCGAGATCTTCACTCTTCGTTTTGCATTAGATATGGGGGTTGTGATAATGCTGTCAGCGGTACTGGTCTGATCATACACACTCCACGATTCTAAGTCGTAGCTGACATCTATGGTCAGTGGATTGTCAGCGGTTGCTAATGAGGACTCGAATTGTAGATAGGGTACGTTATTTTCCGTTTCGATGGATATAGGGCTGCTATTGGGGGTGTATGGATCACAGCCATAATAGAATTCGAAGAAGTTTGAGATGCCGTCTTGGTCAAAGTCTTCCTCTGGAGCATTAACTAATGTTACGTTATTGGACTTAGCCCAGTAATCGTAGGTGTACTTAGAGGGCGAGCCGATGAAGTCAAATTCTCGAGCGACTACAAACCCTTTAGCGTTGGCCTCATTGTCGATTTGAATGGCGATAGCACTTACATTTTCTGCTAGTGTATAGCCTGATTCCTCTGTGATTGAGACGGAAGTCCAATAAGTGGGAGTATCATTAGGCGCCCAATGTCTTGGAGAAATCGTTTCTGAGGTGCCATTAGTATAATGAAACGTGATAGAGTACCCCTGATTAGAACGTCCTCCAGCGCCAGGATTCCAGCCAAAGAGAGAGTATATCTCTGTGATGTCATACCCGGCAATATTGGTGCTCGTATCAAAGTCTACTCTCAATGAGTCTCCGACATATAGGATGACCTCTGAGTCCTCGTTAATTGCTCCATCAGCGTTTCCTGTTAAGCCATTTACCAGTTTGTGGTGATTGTTAGCGAGGCCTGTTCCGCTGCCAGAGGTAGAGAATAGAGACGTTTGTGCAAGATCCTCGTTATCTACACTGGGTGCTGTATTGGTATATGTGGCGGTAAAGGCGACTACATTATCTATGTCTCGTAGTGGCGTGACAGCATAGGCGTCAATGATGAAGTATTTGGACTCCTTATTAACTAACTTAACCGTATGAGAGGCTAATTCTAGATCTGATGCCTCGAATATAATTTGTTGGTGAGCCCGTTCTGCCGCATACAGATTGATGGTCTCCTCTAGTACGTCATCTATATAGACTTCTACCAGTCCCATATCATTGTTCCTTTGGGAGGTGATGCTGAATCCTGTGCCATAAAAGGTGAACTCACAATAATCATCAACCGTATTGGTGTACAGTAGGTCTCCGTAGTATGAATCCTCATTGTCTTGCGTACTCCAGGATCCTGAATAACTAATTCCTGATGTTCCATTCAGGAACTCAGTTTGGATAGGTCTCTGAACATCTAGTTCTAGCTCTACTTGGTTTCTCAGGAGTGTGAGGGTCATCATCTCTCTGGGGGGGATCTGTAAATACAGATTCCAGAAACTGTTTGAATCTGTCAGAGAGACTCCATTGACAGCTCTAATGCAATCTAGGGTTTTGATCCCCATGATCGATGCGTAAGACCCATTACTGACTTCTTGGAAGTATACGCCATTGAGGTCTGGAGCTCCGAGGACAGATTGTATTCCTGTATCAGTGATGGGAGAGATATTAGCTCCCATGAGGGGTTCAATTTGGCTACTCTCATTCGTACCAGTGGAGAAATCGATTGGTTGAGGCTTGGGAGCGTCTGGTAAACCAAACTCATTCATGCTGAAGTTGACGAACCCTAATCCTAATGCTGGAGAGTCATCACTCACGCTGTAATCTAGCAAGAGAGGGTTGTTGAATAATGGGTCGGCGATAATGGAGTCTTGGTCGCTTTCTTCCCAGTCAAAGCTGGAGATACTGACGTCTTCACCATTATTGTAGAAATTGTTGAGGTTAGTTCTTCCATTCTCAGTACTGACACCTGTTTGGTAGGGACCGTAGGGTGCACTGTAAACAATGATGTTATTGTAGATCTCATCATTACACTCATCAAACCATACATGCATCGCTATCCCCCTATTGATAATGATGTTATTAAAGCACTTTCGATCAAACCCTTCTCGTAATTTGATGTCAGTATTCAGACATAAGTTGTTGTAGACCCAGTAATTCGTCGCTCCGTCATCAAGGTCAATCCCGAAGGAGTTAGGTTCATCATAGTGGACTCGGTTATTGCGGATATGGGTTGTCTTATAGGCATCATAAAGAGCATATGGCCTCTTCGATGAACCGTTCTCACCTGTATTTCCAGGCCCGTCAATCGTCCAGAATCGATCGCGTCCCCAGACATTGATGGGACCATGATCGTGCGTTTCCCTTACGCAGTCGTAGATGTCATTGTACTCTATGATATGTCCCCCCCATGAACCGTCACAGATATTGACGCCAGCTCTAGGGCATCGATGAATGGTGTTTCCTTTGACCGTAATTTCTTCACAGATAAAGAGGTTAACCCCCGAAGTCTGTTTCTCAAACCTTCCCATATTATACATATAGTTATTCGCAATGTTAATGCTTTTGGGATATTCGTCTGTTTTTGGGCCGATTTCATCCGCGCTGATTTGAGAGGCTTCAGTAATCGCGTCATCCCATTGATTGGGAGCCCAGAGAGAGTTCTTACTCCCTGCGACGTTGACGCACGTTGCGCCGACAGAGAGAAAGCTATTACCATCGATGAGATGGTTTTGGTTGTAGTTGCTAAGGAAAATAGCGTTACCTCCCAAATCTTCGAAGGTACATTCTTGAACCGTGATATTTTCGGCATTCTCAATATAAACCGCTCCGCTTCGTACAACTGCCCAGTCTGAACGATTGAGTAATTCATAGGTGCCAGTGAAGAGAGTACGGTTGGTGTGCTTGAATTGAAGCTGATTAAAGGTAATATGTTTGACGGAATCTTCGGTATCAGAGATTCGGATAATTTCCTCTATCCTAGATACTTGAAAGGTTGCGGAATCAAGATCTATACCATCTTTAGGATAATAATACAGTAGGCCGTCGCTACTGTCGTAGAACCATTCCCCGGGGTAATCGAGTTCCTCGAAGATGTTTTCTACCATCCTGTAGTCAGGATGCATACTACTACCTCTATTATTGTCTCCGACCCATGTTGTTAATAATGCTCCAGAAGAATCAACACCGTCTATGGTATAAGAGTTGCCTCCCCATTTAGCGGAGTGTAAGCCTCTGTAGAATCCCGTTGAAGGATTTTGCCATAGAGAGACTCTAGCATTGATTTCATCTTCTGTCGCAGCTCCGTCAAAGGGCGCGTCTTCGTCAGTCCTATTCGGGAAGCGCGCCATGTCTTGGGCTTCATTGTTTACAAAAAACATGTCAAACTGGTGACCTGTCCCGATATTTGCGACCTTGATAAGAGCTGTATGATCACTCCATACAGGGGTTAGCTGTGCTCCGCCACTGAGTATTACTTGTTCATCAGGGAGCGCGGAATATGTGACTGTCTGTAATTCTCCGCCGGAGTCTGAACTGTCGAAATGTAACGGTTCGTCAAGGTAGTATGTACCACCTTCAAGCCATACATTCACTGGTTCTGATGTGGAGGGTAAAATACCTCTTACATATGCTTTCGCGTCAGGTAGGTTATTGAATGGGGACTCTAGTGTTCCAGTGCCTGTTGTGGTTCCAGAGGTACTGACGTAGATATCTACATCGGCAATTAATTGAGTACAGGATATAAGGAAGAGAAAATACGCTATGGAGTTTCTAATTGATCTTGCGAGAATATTCATTTGATTGAGTACAGGTAAGAGTGCGTGTGCTCTCGCGTGAGGCATTGGAGTGTGTAAGGTATAGCTAAATTGACTCCCTATACGCTTTATAATGGAGGTCTCCAACGCCTCATATAGTGCTATAAAAATGCCCCTTGAGAAGGTTCTCATGAGGCTGAAAAGTAGATAGTGATAATCTGTGGGCGCCTATCGCTTGCGACGTGTGACAAGCGCTAATCCTCCTAG
>WTJZ01000047.1 GCA_011524615.1 Akkermansiaceae bacterium
TTCTTATCTTCCGCAATACTCAAAAGGCCTCAGTAATTATTTATCGAGGTCTTTTACTAGAAGAAGGAAAGGCGAGGTGCTACTTCATTGTAAAAGAATAAGGGTGTCGGGATAGTGATATTGGACAAGTTCTAGCTCAGATGAAGGGATTTCTTTGGATAGGATAAGCTTTTGGACTTGTGGTAGCTTTGTGTGCCATTGCCAAATGATTTTGTCAATTTTACTAAGATCGAGGATTTCTATATTTGCTTCGTGGAGAAGAGCGGATTTAAAATTGGAGCCTTGGAGTTCCAGCTTTTTGAGATCAATGAGTGATAAGGCGCTTTTTCCTGAATAAGAAAAATTGGAATCGAATTGGTCGATATTGTGTAATTTTAGTATACGTTCTTCGTGGTTGTAATTAATGGTGCTTTGCTTACTTGGGTTGAGTAATTTAAGGAAGGCGATTAGTACCCTGTTGTATTCTGGGGTAAGGTTTCTGGAGTGGATATCAAAATGCATTACTCCTTGAATGAATTCAAAATGTACAATCTCTTGATTACCTATGGTGTCAAGTAGTGTTGTTAATTCTTCCACCGTTGGACGTTCCCTTATATTAAAGTTGTATTCAGGAAAGAGCCTGGCATATTCGTAAAATAATTGATATTTATGATTGTTTGTATTCCATTGGTTTAGCAAGATGCGCTTAAAGTTGAGTTGTACCGCATTTGAGTGAATTAATAGAGGAATAGAGTTATTCGTGAGCCCTTTTTCGTAGGCTTTTGTTGATAGCAAATCAACTTCATGTATGAGTGCTACGGGGCTTATTCCTTCTGTGTTGGGGCTAATTCGGTGAAATTGTCGGAACCTCTCGATTGCTGTCCCTATGATTCGCTCGAAAAGTTCTTTTTGTGATTTCACCATAGCATGTTCAAAGTATTGGTATTCTGCATCGAGCTGTATATATTCTTGGCTTAAATGTGATTGAGCTTTTTGGATTTGGTTGTTGATGTCACGGAGTTCTCTTTCGCGGTATTGGTTCCAGAGAGTTAAAGTCGTCAACAGTATGAGGGCGCAGCATGCGGTGATGAGTACACGCGCGTGACGCAGGCAGAAGAGCGAGA
The DNA here is from genome assembly GCA_011524615.1 of Akkermansiaceae bacterium. Classification (GTDB taxonomy): domain Bacteria; phylum Verrucomicrobiota; class Verrucomicrobiia; order Verrucomicrobiales; family Akkermansiaceae; genus WTJZ01. The sequence continues at coordinate 1,104 of WTJZ01000047.1, forward strand.
GGATCTTTAATAGGTTATGAGAGTCTTGCTGGATGGCTCTGTGTTCCTGGTAGGCTTGGATGTCTTCTAATAATGACTGTACACTCTGGTAGCGCTCATCAGGGGCTAACTGGAGTGCTTTATCGGTGATCTTAGCTAGAGCGGAGGGTACGGAAGGGTTCAGTCTGAGAGACGGGGCTCCTGCGAGGGTTTTGTTAATGAGGTCGTCTTGGTCACTGATGACGACTGGTCGCTCCCCAGTTAAGAGGTAGTACAAGATGCCGCCTAACGCATAAACATCTGTTCTGAAATCTTTAGTTGCACTCTTAAGTACTTGCTCAGGAGCCATGTATCCAGGCGTGCCTTTGATCTCACCGTAGAGAGTTTGATCATGCGAGTCAGCTAATTCGCGAGCTCTACTAGGCAGTCGTTCAGTCTCTGCAGAGATTGATTTCCCGAGCCCCCAGTCACAGACGAGGACTTCTCCAAATTGATCGCACTGAATATTCTCAGGTTTGAGGTCGAGGTGGAGTACTCCCTGAGAGTGGGCATATGAGACTGCACCACAGACTGATGTGAATAGATTTAGCCGTGAATGAATGGTCTGGTGGTGGATGGCGTCATTAAGTTGTTTACCGGACTTTAGATCCATGGTGAAAAATGGGCAGCCCTCGCTATCGATACCAACTTCTAGGATCTTGATGATATTAGGGTGCTTGAGAGAGGCCGTGAGCCAGGCTTCGTAGATAAACTGGTCGTAATAACCACGTCCTAATTCTGGTCGAGGTGTAGCCCATGCAACTTCCCTCTTAGCCGCGATTTCGAGACATTTATATACTATCTTGAGTGAACCTGTACCGAGAATGGTTTTCTCTCCATATCTTCGTTCATGTGAGGCGAGTTGATGATAGAGAGGCAGTAAGTCGTGTTCATCTTCAGTTGATAGCACGGTATCGAAGAGACCAGAGACCATGTCTCTACAAAGGTCTAGATCTGTACCCTCACTGTTACTCACTGGACTGCGCCTTCTAGGTCTAAGATGAGCTTTCTCACTTCAGTTTTGAGGCTCTTTTTCACTCGTTGACGGTAGCTATAGACACTGCTCTCTGCGATGTCGAGAGCGAGAGCTGTGTCTTGAATACTTTCGCCACTGAGACCACGCTTAAACACGTCGAGGGCTTTGCCATGGTAGGTATTTTCTATTCTTTGGAGCGCTTGCGTGGTGATGTAATCTTTCCACTCCTTTTCGATATAGTTGAGGACCTGGCCTTCGTCTTCCGTGTGTAGTAAGATTTGATTGGATTTATAGTGATCTATTTTATTATTTGAGGCCTTGAGTTTTCGGAAATATTGCGCTGATCGAGATCTGATCATTACCGCTAGCCATGTTCTAAACCTCCCTTTTTCGCGGTCATAGTTCTTCAGGTTACGAGCGAGATCTAAATTGATTTCTTGTGCTACATCATCAATGTCCGACTCGTTCACATTGTTCTTTCTGAGTATGTAATAAATAAAATTCTCATACTTCTGCATTAACTCGCTCCAAGCTTTTTTATCATTAAAGTCTAAAGCTCTGCCTAGAAGGGTGTGTGAAGTAGATGTGCTATCAGACATTTTATTAACGATAAATTCAGACGTTTAGTATATCAAGCTCATTTTGTGTATCTAAGATGAAGAAATGGAGATTTTTTACAGGAGGCGCATATTAAAATTACTATTTTGTTATGATTTATGCGGATTTGAACCTAGCAGGACCAGAAGTTAGAGAGGATATGAAAGTCAGAAAAGCACCTAATATCATCTCGATGAGTGATCTATTTCATTTTAATGATTCACTCAATGATGATGGGAACGGTGCGATTCTGTTCTACATTGTAAATCGCCCTCATGGGTAGGTTAGTATTGGCACAGGCTCGAGACTTGAAGATATTTCGCTTTTGGTAGGCTAGCAAGGATTGAGGCCAGCTCGCATTATTTGGGAGGAAGGTTTGATAGGTATAGTAACAGTGAATGGAAAAAACTAAGAAGTTAATCCTAAAAAATGAATTGGGCGCAAATTGTCCAGTAAAGGGGGAGACCCTTCATTTGTGATATAGATATGAAGAAGCATTTTAGTTTAGGGCTTTGGCTAGTACTTGGCCAAATCGTAGTGGCGGGAACAGTGGTAGACTTTCCTGCGTCGTTGGGGCAGATCGTTCGTATTGAATTATCAGGCGAGGCGATCCTTTCTCTAGCGGAGGTTGAGGTGATGTCTGGAGGAGCAAATCTAGCTCTGGAGCAGTCTACAACACAGTCGAGTACAGATGATGGAGCAGACTCTACACGTGCTGTTGATGGTAACAGGAGCGGTGAGTATACGGAGGGGAGTGTGACCTTAACATTATCAGAGTCGAACCCTTACTGGGAGGTGGATCTAGGGAGCATGACGACGATCGATAAAGTCATTGTTTATAACCGTACAGACGATGTTCCTGAGAGATTGGAGGGGTTTACGATTAGTATCCTAGATGGATCTCGTAATGAGGTTTACACTCAGACAGGAGTGGGGCAGTCGGATACCATTTCCTTTGTTAACAAGGATATTGGAGACCTCTGGATCATCGGGGATACGATGAACCTAGGAAGCCAGGATGGTGACAGTTCGATCTCTCCTCGTCAATCACTCTACGAGAAGCTTGCAACGAATGGGTATACATTTACCTTTACCGGGCATGTGGCTACTAATACTGATGGCCTGCCTGTAACTGGAGCGGATGAGTCGACTAATCTCTACCACTATCATTCATGTCTTCCCGATATTCAGCTAGGAGACTCTGTGCAGTCTGGGTTTAATTCCATTCTTTCGACAGCGTGGGCATCTGGTCGCCTCGCGACGGTCAAGCCTGAGAATATATTGATCATGTTGGGGAGTGAAGATGTCACGGCGGGGTATGATCTGGAGAACGCGTATAGCCGCCTTGAGGCATTGGTTACAGGGATTTATGCGCTGCCTGACATCGGTACGCCTCAGGTTTTTCTCTCTTCGATATCGCCTAATAGGCAGACTGAAGCGGAGAGAACAAATACGATCATCTTTAATGAAGCGGTGAAGAATATCGTGGCTAACTTTCAGCTCACTGGCTATGACATTCACTTCGTAGACCAGTATACTCCCTTAGACGATGTCTTTGCGACGACAATGGGTACAAGTAACTACTATCCTAATGCGGTTGGTAGTACGCTTATGGGTGAAACTTGGTTTAACGCGATACAAGATAAGCTTATCGAACCTGTAGAGTATGACTCAGCGGCTGAGTTTGACGGCATCGTAAGTGACTTTAACGGGTATACGAAGTATGAGTTCGATCTGCCTAATACAGGCGCTCGCGTGAAGATTATCGCTCCTGAGACTCCTGCTCCTCATAAACCATGGCTCTGGAGGAGTCTCTTCTGGGAGGCCCTTAGCTCATTCAATAGCACGGATCTAAAGCTCGTAGATGAAGGATACTATGTAGTTCTGGTGCATGGAAAAGTGACAGGTCATCCATCTGGTAATGTCTATATTGATGAGGCGTATGAGTATCTGACCACAGAGCATGGATTCTCACCTAAGATGTCGATGGCTGGGATGAGTCGTGGTAACTTACAGATGTTTCAATGGGCGCATGTGAACCCTGACAAGGTGGATAGTATTTACTCAGATAATGGCGTGTGTAACGTATTAAGCTGGCCTGCAGGATATAACGTCCCAGGTAATGACTCAATCTCTCCAGGTGACCCGTCGTCATGGAGCAGCTTTAAGAGTGCCTTTGGTTATACCTCAGATGCAGAGGCTCTCTTGACTAAGGAGAGCCCGATTGACCGACTCGAGCCGCTAGCCGAGTATGGTATTCCTATCTTAAGTATCTGTGGTGATAATGATCCCGCAGTTCCATATGAAGAGAATGATGCGATCCTAGAGGAGCGCTATTTAGCTCTCGGAGGAGAGATCACAGTTGTCGTAGAAGAGAAGGGGCATTCACATGGAACTGAGGATCCTCAGATTGTGTTAGATTTCATCAGAAATAGTAGTTCGGTCTATAATGCGAGCAGTGTTGTGACAGGTGTTGCAGATAATGTCACCGTGGACTCAGCATCGATCGGAACTTATCTCTACTTAGTGGATGGAACCTATGATGTGGATCTCTATTGGGGGACTACTGATGGTGGTTTGGTATCTAGTGCTTGGGAGAATTCAACGAGCTTGGGGGCTTGGGCAACAGGTGATCTCCGTTCTGTGGCTCACACATTGAGTAGTCTCACACCGGATACGACATATTATTATAATGTCCGAGCAAGGAGTGCGAGTGGAGATATTTGGGGGGATTCTCAGAACTTTACTACGATTGAGACTCCACTAGACAACTTATTAGGGCGTTGGAAGTTTGACACAGGTTCTGGTTCGATAGCAGCAGATAGTGCGGGTAATGGAAACAGTGCAACGATCTCTGGGCCTAGTTGGGTTGGTGGTTTATCGGGATCAGCATTAGATTTTGGGGTTGCTTCATCCGCTCGAGTCTTTCTCCCAGATAACATATGGAGTACACTCGATACCGAAGTGACAATTGCCTTATGGGTTTATGGTGCGGATTCTCAGCCTATCTCTGATACGATCTTCCGAGCGAATAACTCAGCAGGGCAGAAAGTCATCAATATGCACCTTCCATGGTCAGACTCTAAGGTGTACTTTGATGCTGGGGTGAATAGTTCAGGAGGTAATGACCGCTTGAGTTATGCGGCCAATGAGGAGTTGTTCAAAGGGCAATGGAACCATTGGGTGTTTACTAAAAACACGACCACGGGAGTCATGTGCATTTATGTGAATGGGGAGCAAGTAGCTACCTCCACTAGTAAGACCCTTAGCATGGCTGGTATTACTGATGCTCGGCTAGGATATGGTAGTTACTACGGGATCATCGATGACTTTATGATCTTTGATATCGAGTACACCAATGCGGAGGTGCTTGAGCTCTATGAGAGCTATAGTGTGATCAATGGGGTACATCTTGCTTGGTTAGCTAAGCATGAACTCTCTGGAGATGACGCGGGTGCACTACAAGATTCTGATAATGATGGGCAGTTGAACTGGCAAGAATTCATCGCGGGGACAGATCCGAACTCGAGAGAGTCTCGACTCAAGATCAAAAGAGTAACAAAGTCTGGCGACTCGATTGATGTCTCTTGGGATAGTGTCAGTGGTAAGACATATACTCTCTGGGCGAGCAGCAGTCTTCAAGACGGATCTTGGAGTGAGGTTCAATCTGGAATCTTGGGTGTTGATGAAGTGGAAACGATGATCGAATTGACTTCTGAGGATGGCGCTATGTTCTATCGTATAGAGGTAGAGTAGTAGGAAACTTTCTCAAAGTGGTTTTGAAAGGGGAGGGGGAGATATTCTGCTCCTCTCTTTGATATACAACGGAGACAGTGAGGAGAGTTGTATTAATATAGGCTGTAACAGCCTTTAGTTCAGCACCGTCATATTGTGTTGCCAGTGCAGAACCCTTATTTTACTGGATTCACTTTCGTAGTTCCGAATGAGAACAGTAAAAAGGAATACAGTAATATAAAAAAGGCTCCCTATAGAGGGGGAGCCTTTTGGTGAGATGAGATGATTGGCTGGGATTACTGTCCGTATTGCTCGTGGAATTCACGATAGACAATTGGGGAGATCTCAGACGGGACGATCTCACTGCGTCCACCCCAGAAGACGTTGGTGTAGGATACTGGAATGCCACAGGCTTCTAGGTGCTTGTCAATCGCAGCCTTGTGCTCGAGAACCTTGTCCTTCTCTGTACCATGTACGACGCCCATGATGTTTACGTCGCCGAATTGTGGGCCACCTTCACGCCAGTAGGCGTGGGTCATGCAGTGGTGACGCCCGACTTCGCTACCAGCTTGTTCTTCCATTCCTTTAGGCACAGCCCAGTGGAATAGACCGTTGAAGCGAGTTACTCGCTTACCAGTATCAGATGGTTTGACGTGTTCTAGGAAGGTGGAGAAGCGGCCGATCACTCTCTTCTTATCAAGAGTCTCGCAGACCTCGAAGAAGCGTTCCTCAGAGACCCCTGCTGCTTCGGCACGAGCCTTCCATGGAGATTCGCAGATCTCGTTAGGAGCGAGCTCTTCTTTAAGGTTGAGGAGGATGTTCCATTCTTCATCATCGAGCTCTACAACGGTGGTGGTCATCATTTCCGCGACGGCATCGACCTTTGCTCCAGGTTCGAGGCTCTTACGGCGGACGTGTCCTACTCCGAGCTTGAAGACTCCATTAGCAGGCATGAGAATGTACTCCTCGGCTCCTACAATGTTCTTGAGTAGGGTTGCATGCTCGTCGAGAGATTCTCCTTGTGGCACCTTTAAGGTAGTCCATAGGCGATAGCCTGAACCAGATACTTCTGTATCTGTAGAGCGAATCACCACGTGACCAGAGAAAGGGTCCTTCTGAGCCATGAAGTCGAAGGCATCATTGAGCTTCTCTTCTGGGACACGCCATGCAACGAGGGCGCCATGGGCGAGTTTGGTCGAGAGGAGAGTTTGGCGAACTCTGCGGATCACCTTAGCCTCCACCATAGCGCGGATACGTTCGATTACAGTCTCGAGGTCTACTCCTGATTGCTCAGCAATGATATGAAAAGGTTGACGTTGGAAGCCTTCTACAAGGTCTTCTGATACGGAAAGGATCTTAGCGTTGATCGGGTCGTCGTGTTCTACTGGAATGCTCATTATAGGATGAGTACGTACTACGCATTCTATATGCCTGCTAGAAATTTTATCTATTAATGCTATCTTTTTGTTCGATCAGTAGGATTCACATATCACCCCGATCATGGTTGTATGTACTAGTGAGCATAAAAAAAGCCTCTCGATGGTGAGAGGCTGAATGGAATGAATGAGGGGGAGTCTTATCCTCCTGTACGAGGGCCGCGAGGCTTCTTGTTCTTCGGCTTGGCGTCACGCATGCCTCCGCCTCGTTTAGCAGCTTCCTGAGCTTCCTTCATTTTTTGGAGTTCCTCAGCTTGCTTTTGGAGTTTTTCCATGAAGCCACCTTTCTTCGCACCATTACGCTTCTTCACTTGTGGCTCTGGGAGTTTCTTCATGAGCCAAGTCTGGAAGATGGTGAATACATTGGAGGTTGTCCAGTACAGAGCCAGAGCAGACGCGAAGTTATAACAGAAGACTACCATCATGACAGGCATCACGTTCATGATCATCTTTTGGGTCGGGTCGGTAGGGGCTGGGTTCATGCGCATCTGGATGAACATCGATACGAACATGAGGACTGGCAGGATATTGACCGGGAGGTCGAGTCCGAAGAGGGGAATAGTGAAGAGGGTATCAGACTGAGAGAGATCCTCAATCCAGAGGAAGCCCTCGTGACGGAACTCAACTGCTGACTTAAGCATGGTGAATAGACCGAAGAAGATCGGGATCTGACCAAGCATTGGGAGACAGCCACCCATTGGGTTAACGCCATATTCGCTAAAGAGCTTCATCTGCTCTTGCTGCATGCGCTGAGCGTCGTTGCCGTACTTTTCCTTGAGTTTAGCGATCTCTGGCTGGAGCTTAGCCATACGCTTGGTGCTACGTGAAGAAATGTTATGGAGTGGCCACATGATACCACGAATAACGATCGTAAGCGCGATGATGGAGAGTCCCCATGCTGCAGCCCCTGCGAAGTTAGAGAAGATCTTGTGGTGGAGGAAGGTCAGGATGTTGTTGAGTAATCCTGAGATCGGTCTGAAGAAGCCGTAGCCCATGACGAGACCAGCCTTAGAGTCGATCTTCTTGAGTGTTTGGTAGTGCTTAGGACCAGCGTAGAGTTGGAAGTCGAACTGCTCGCGACCATTGTTGCCTTCGATTAATTCGCTTGGGAGTGAGATCGCTACGGAAACTTCGTTTTTTACTCCGCCTCCGGCTTCTTCTGCGATGGCTACTTCTTTAGCTCGTGCTGCATAGCGAGCGGTATACTCTTCTTGAGGAGTGAAGAAACAGGTGAAGAATTGGTTGCACACACCAGCAAATCCAAGTTCTTCTACAGTGTCCTCGATGGTGGATACCTCAGATCCGAAGAAGCTCTTCTTAAACTTAGGGTTAGACTTCTTCTTCTTGAAGCCCTTGTTTCCGAGGAAGTAGAATCCTGATTGATCTGGGAGTTCTCCCTTATAGAGTGGAGCCGCACCACCGACGAAGAGGTTGTAGCTAGAGGCCTCGATCGTGTTCGCCGTAGGGTTCTCAATAGTGAGCTTGTAGTCTAGGCGGTATGCAGCCCCGACAGAGTCGCTAGGTACGAGAGACCACTCCTTCTGCGCAATAGCGCCAGTAGTGAGCTTACCAATGAAGGTGAGAGAGGTGTCTGTCTGATTAGTGAGCTTATATCCTGCGTCGAGTACTTTGCCTGATGCTGTTTCGATCCCACCGATGCTCTTAGTGCCGAAGCGGTTAAGGGCGACAGGGACTTCGAGTTGGTTTACCTCATGTTGTTCTGGGAAGATGGCGCGTGTGACACCACCGGTAACTGTAGAGAACTGGAATGTTGCAAGATCGGTCTTAAGCTCGACTATTTCTTCTTGGAAGGTGTCGGCAACTTGTGGAGCAGAGAGTGCTAGTTCTGCTTCTTTGGCGGCTGCTGCGATTTGAGTAGGAGTCTGGACAGACTCTGTAGCTTCTGCTTCCTGTTGAGCGAGCTCCTCCTTATTCTTGGAGTTATACTGCATCTGGAAGACGAGCATAGCGAGCGCTACAACGAGGCCGATGATGGAGAATTTATCTAATTTCATGCGATTCTTTGGTGTGTTTTTGGCAGCAATTTTTAGAAGGGGGAATGGGGTCATAACCACAACCACCCCATGGATGACAGCGTAAAATGCGTTTTATGCCCAAAAAACTTCCTTTGAGCAGACCGTGAGTCTCTAGAGCCTGGTAGAAGTAATGTGAACAGGTCGGCTCGAACCGACACATACGCTCTCCTCCAGTGAAGATCTTCAGCGTTGGTGAGATCACGAGTTGATAGAATTTGATCAGGTACTGGAGGACTGTCTTAATAGCTCTACAGAGTGTAGGTTAAGAGGGGGGGAGATTACTGTGTGATTTCCCAGATCTCTACGATTCGGTTCTCTTCAGGAGCTCCAAATCTTGATGTTTCTCCGAGGTAGTATGCTTGAGTAAATTGCATGTCGGAGAGTTTAGGTTTGATGTATTCAGCGACCTCGGTAGCGCGATTCTTGGAGAGCTTACGGTTACCTGCTGCTGAGCCCTTAGGGTCTGCGTAGCCTACGGCGAGAAAGTATGAATTAGGGGTGGATTGTGCGAGTACTTCTTGGATCTTTTCCTTATATGATTGGCGGAGGGTCCAGGAGCTCTTGTTGAACTTAACGACGGCCTTGCGCTCGGCATTCACGAGTGTACTTAAGCCACTGTAGAGAGTGTCGAGTTGAGTTTGGTCATCCCCTTCATACGCGTCGAGGTTGCTCACGAGGCTTTGGGCTGACGGCATGAGTTCATTGCTGGTTTCCGCGAAGACATTTTTAGTCTTTTCCTTACGAATGATCATGAGCAACTTATCATTCTTGGTATTTAGAGTATCAATTTCCTGAGTGAGCTGGAGTTGGTGGGCGACCTTGAGTTGGTCGAGTTTCTCTTGCCATTGCTTTTCTTGTTCTGCGAGTTTCTTGTTGAAGATCTTGCTTGAGTCGCTGTCATTCAATGCATTCTCTAGTTCAGAGATCTTTTGGCGGAGCTCATCTAATTGGGATTGAGAACGTCGGGCGAGGACGTCTTTTTCCATGTTGAGAGTTTCGATCTTTTTCTTGAATGCTTCTACTTGAGAATCATTGCTGGCTGCGATCTTGGTGAGTGAGGCAAGTTCTTGCTTGAGCTGTGAGATGATATCTCCCTTTTCCTTGATGAGGTTCTGCATTGCAGAGATGGCGCCTTCTTCGTCTCCTCCACTTGCAGTACCTGTAGCGATAGTGCGGAGCGTAGCATTAAGTCGGTCAACGTGTTCTTCTAGGAGCGTCTTCTCAGTTTGTAGAGTGTTGATCGTAGGTTGGGTCTTATCTATCTGAGCTTGGAGAGACTGAATCTTATTCTCTAGTTGCTTGTATTCCTTGGACTCCTTGATCGGAGGAGCGGTATGAGTGACTGCTACGGAGTCATTATGCGCTCCATGTGATAGTTCGGTAGAAGTGTGTTCCTTATGCTTGTAGGGGCTATCAAGGTTAATGATGTTTTCGCCCTTTTTACATTTGGTAAAACAGAGAGAGCAAATGAGTAATCCGACGAGAATGGTGAGGGTGGTGACGACCTTTTCCGTGGCGTTAAAGCTGTTTGGTTGGCTCATGGGAACTTGAAATTGCGAGTTTTATATGAGGATAAACGATCTTGTTGCAAGATCATTTACTTTCTATTCTAGACTCGATAAATCGGTTCACAGTCACGGTGAATGTTGGTCATCATTCCGTAATATCTAGCAGGATATGTGTAGAGAACTATTAGCGACCGAAGATCTCATCGAACATTCTGTCAAATTCCTGGAAGGGGGAGTCCTCTCCAAAATGGTCCTTGAGGAGTTCGTCTCGTAATCTATCGAACTCATCTAAGGTTCCTTGCGAGGGACGATTGAGTTGCGGTTGAGGAGAGAGTGTACGTCTTGCTACTTTAGCCTGTGGACGAGTGAGCTGTACTGGGCGAGGAGGAGTGGACAGGGCCTCCGTAATGACTCCTGCTGGGAGAATGTAGGTCTTATTACGCCCAGCATCTGAGATCGCGACTCCTGCGAAGGCTCCATCTAGCGCGAAGACCGGTGATCCGCATTCTTCTGGTTCGACCAGGATATCACTCTGGAGGACGGTACGGAAGGTGTTAGTATTAGAGGAGAGGCTGTTTTGGCCCATTTGGTCCATGATGTTAATGCGAGCGCTGTCGTTCCCCTTAGCTCCAATGCGAGACTTGGTGGAGAGAGATTCACCGTTCCTAGTGAATTCGACTTCTACTTCGTCACCCACCTTGAGGCTCTCGATGACGGTGACGAGAGCGCCAAAGCCCTTGACCCTGATGCCGTTGAACTTAGTGATGAGGTCTCCTTTTCGTAGTCCCATTTGGTAGGCGGCATTTCCCTTGGCAACGTCAGTGAGTAGAGCTCCTTTCCCTTTTTGAGAGAGGTTCCCGTAGACGCCTAATTGAGGCTTGAGGTCGCGGGTCTCGACACTGACGACTCCGAGTTTGCTGAGTCCGCTTTGGCTACCATTCTTGGAGATGGCACCGATGAATTCTCCGAGCTTCATCGTCTTGCTCGTAGAGAGGAGGTCATGCTCTGCGCGTAGTCCAGGAATGGAGAGAACTGCAAGGTCGTGTTCTTCGTAGCCTCCGACTAGTTTGACCGGGAGGGCATCTAAGCCTGGTCTCCATGCGAGTATCTGAGCGGGTAAGTTTTTGAACGCTGAGAGGGGAGCGAGGGCGGTCTCATCATCGATAATAGTAGCATTGAGAAGCGGACGTCTGATGTTATTGATGGCGTAGAGCTGGATGTAGGTATTACTGCGTGCTGCTTCTAGTGGTTTCGCCCATTGGAAGACTTCTGCGATCTGTTCCGAGAGTTTCGCCTTGTCCTGTTCCTTAACGAAGGGGGAGTCCTCGCCCTCGCCGAGTTGGGGGACTTTCATGTAATTGTTATTGAATTCGCTTCGCGCCTGTAAGGTGAGCGAGGTCTGCAGGAGTTGGCGATTACGCTGTATAATAACCGGTACGGCATTACCCGCCTTTTGTCGCCCGAGGGCGATCTCTACATCGAGCGCGGTCGAGACCTCTTCATCAGCGAGCTTAACGATGAGGTCACCTTGCTGGAGTCCGGCCTTGTCTGCCGGTCCGTTTGGTGCGACATAACCGATGATGGGGCGAGGGTCTTGACGACTGAAGAAGGAGCGGCGTCCCTCGATCCATTGGACCCCGAGAATAGGAGTTTCAGGGGTAGCGATTACATTGGGCATGAGCTTGCCCCAGCGATCACCATTGAGCATACGCTCCATATCGTCCTTAAATCCACTAACCCCAGCGTGGACGTTGAAGCGGGCAAGTCCATTAATCGAGGAGTTAATCGCGATGACTTCTCCTGTGAGATTGAAGAGCGGCCCACCAGAGTCTCCACCTATGAGGGGACAGTCTGTGGTGAGGAAACGGCCAGGGTTATGGGCTCGTACGCGTCCAAACCTGACGGGAGCAGAGCGGGTCTCATCGTGCCCGCGGCCGTGTCCCATCGCGATTACCCATGAGGTGACTTCCGTGGAATCAGAGTCTCCAATGGGTGAATGGGGCCATTGGCGGTCGATGTCGACCATACGGCAGAGAGCGGCGTCCTTGAAGCGGTTCATACCGAGAACCTCGGCCTCATGCTCAGAGTTATCAGACATGATCGCGATGACGCGGGTCTGGTTATCAACGACGTGGGCCGCGGTCAGAATGAGTCCGTCGCTGGTAACGATCACACCACTGCCGGAGCCAAGATTATTACCAGCTTGGTCGCGCATAACGATCGCGATGACAGATTCCTCTACTCGGTCTACGGTCTCTACGACGGTAGCCTCTAGGCGAGTGAGATCAGGGGCAACCTGCACACTCTGAGCGCTCGATAACGTCGGAAGGAGCGGGAGCAGGTAAATGAGCAATGTAGGGAAGAGGGTACGATGAATCATTTTTCCAGTAAGCGACTTAATATAGTCAAATTGTCTGTAAAGTAAAGCTCATGGTCGAGGGAATCAGTAGAAGGGGACGTCATCAGTCTGATTGCATAGTTGGGGGGGAGTGGTTGGGGGCGATTGTACCGTACTACAGCAGGAGGCATGGTAAGTAAGAGAGTCGGTAGAATATCTTCTTATGGGGAATAAACTTTTCAGTTGAGAGTCATATGTATAAATCAATACGATAGGATGAACGAATTTGAAGAATTAGTAGATACTCATTACCAAGCGCTCTACCGCTTTGGTTATTCTCTGAGTAAGAGTCCCGATCTGGCATCTGATCTCGTGCAGCAGACCTTCTGTATCTGGGCGGAGAAGGGGCATCAGCTCAAGGAGCGTTCAAAGGCTAAGACCTGGCTCTTTACCACCTTGTACCGGGAGTACCTCGCCCATGCTCGGAAGAAGAAGCGCTTTGTTGATGATGATACCAGTGAGATGGAGCATGCCTTGCCTGCGGAGGAGTCTAAGAGTGCTCGTCAGATGGATGCCGACCTAGCGGTAGAGTTGCTAGGTAAGCTAGATGAGGTGTTTAGAGCGCCATTGACCTTATTCTATCTCCAGCAACATAGTTACAAGGAGATCGCAGAGATACTCGAGATCCCTATAGGGACAGTCATGTCTCGACTCTCGAGAGGAAAGGCTCTGTTGAAAAAGCTCTTTGAAGCGGGAGATCAAGGGGGCAATGTTATCTCAATGAGAAAGGAGGTGGCTAATGGATAGGGAGGAAGCGAAGTTTATCTTGTCTAGCTTTCGGCCGGATGGGTCTGATGCGCACGAGGAGAGCTTTGAGCAGGCTCTCGCATTAGCTCTAGAGGACCAGGAGCTGTCTCAATGGATGGCAGATGAGCGAGCGTTTGATGGGGCCTTTGCCGCAGAGCTCTCGGAGGTGTCGGTACCAGCGACATTACGAGATGATATCTTGGACAACTTCGACCTAGAGGTCGATAAGCATAATGAAGTGGATAAGGTTACGATCGGAGCATTAGCGACGATCCAGCCACCAGCTCACCTGAAGCAAGAGATCCTCATCGGGATGGCCGCGAGCCAGGTGCAGAAGGATGAGAGTAAGATCATTCCGTTTGCAAAGTATGCGTATCCCATCGCCGCGGCAGCAGTCATAGCAGTAGCTCTATTCTTAGGGTCTACATTTTCTAAGAGCGGTCCAGAGGTCTCTGTAGCTCTTGAGAATCAGCGTCTAGAACTACTCGATATGATTCAAAACCATGAGATGTCACACGATTATGTGAGCGATAGCTTATTACAGACGGTGTCATGGGGACAGCGTGAGCATATCCCGATGCCAGAAGCACTCCCGCACTCACTGCAAGGTTGCCTCACGAAAGGGTGTAAGAAGCTCGATATCGAGGGATATGAAGGGTGTCTGATTTGCTTTGCCACTCCTGAGGCTGGTATGGTGCATCTCGTAGTGATGGATCTGGACGGGCAGACAGAGTCTCTCAATCAACTACCACTGGTCGAGGCGGTTAAAGAGCAATGTCAGTTTTGTCAACAAACTAGATGTTCGATCGCTACATGGCAGGATGGCGAAAAAGCCTACCTTCTCTTCTCTCGCACAGCGCCGGTAGAGACGTTCCAACAAATCTTTTAACCTCCGTATTCGCATAGTTAAGTGGAGAGCCTAGGGTATCAAAGCCCTAGGCTCTTTTTACTCCTTACGGTAGAGTGTCTGCCCCTTCTAGTTACTGTGCTGGTTCAGTGGGAATCGTACCTTCGGCTCTGAATTAATTAGAGAGGAA
>WTJZ01000023.1 GCA_011524615.1 Akkermansiaceae bacterium
GAGGACACAACGCTTCTCTCCTCGTGAAGAAGGTAGACTAATTCATCATGAAACAGTGGCTAGCTACCGAGCGCCGTCTCCTCTTCGCTGAGACGGACATGTCTGGATGGGCGCATAATTCTCACTTCATGCGCTTTGTCGAGAATGCGGAGCATGAACTGTTTCAAAAGCTTGGCGAGCAGCCAGTCACCCCAGAGGGGGGCTGGCCTCGCGTCAATTTTCAAATCGATTTCAGAAGTCCTCTCGTCTTTGATGACCCTTATCAAGTCGCCCTCACCATGAAGCGACTCGGTAATACCTCGATCACCTGGGGCTTCATCATTCATGCCGACACGAGACTGGTAGCAGAGGGTCAAATGACCTCCGTCTACGTAAACAGCACCGGCAAGCCTACCCCTATTCCTGAATCTCTCAAATCGGGGTTAATTTCTACATTCGATCGGGAATAATTTTCATTGCCCGAACACATACATGCATGTTTACTCAAGACATGACATGGAATGATACATTTCTCGCTCTCTTTGATCGTTGCCTAGAGCAATATAAGGCTGGCAACACTGACTTTAATTCATACTACACGGAGGCGGACCTCGCCTTCCTTCAGTCTATTGGATATAAGCCTAGAGAACTCTTCGACTTTATCGAGGATCTCGGTGATGCAGGTGAACCAACACGCTCTACTGCACTCCTCGTCGCAGCAGTTCGCCGTGACTACCTCTCAGTTGCTCAGGATGGCGTCCTCAGCTCACACGAAATCACACGCGCAGAGCTCCCTACCTTTGGAGACGAACTCGACGGAATCGGCTACCTACCACGAATCCTCACTAAAGCACGCGCTAAGCTCAAGGGCGAACTCGATCCTGATATGATGTACGGATGCGGAGGCGACCGTAACTTCCTCAAGAAGCACGGAGACATCCACCTCGCCGACTTTCTCCGCAACGTCTGGGCCTGTGGTGATGACGACGCCAAGGTCGCAGCCTACGTTAAGGCTCAAGCATCTCAGTAAGCACTAATCATTCGTAAGAGGAGTCTCATCAGGCTCCTCTTTTCTCTTACACACATCATCTTCCCGACTGTTTTCACTGGCAATATCACCCGTTCTCTGTGATTCTGACCTATCATGAGTAAGCCCTTCCTAGACCCTACTACCTTTTACCAATGCGACCGCTGTACAGCCTGCTGTCGCTGGCCTGGTGACGTAAGGATCACTGATGAAGAAGTCGTCATGATTGCTGACTATCTAGGACTCTCAGAACAAGAGTTTATCGACCAACATACCCGCATTAATACAGCGCGCAATGGGCTCTCGATCCTAGAGAACCCCGACCATTCCTGTAGTATGCTCGTCAACGGAGGTTGCCGTATCCACCACGCTAAACCCGAACAATGCAAGGGGTTTCCAAACACCTGGAACTTCCCTGGCTGGCAAAAAATCTGCCATGCTAAGCCCATCCCTATGGATACCGCTATCAAGCAAGGCCTAGTAGACCAGACGAAATAAGACTCAGGCATACTCCCTGAGTCTTATTGTCTCTACCTTTCTCCGATAGCAGGTCATGTCGGTTCTAGAAGTTGAACCGCTGATCTCAGTTAATATCTACTCCGGTAACAGTGGGAGAAACTGAACCATCTGCTGGTATCGTGGTAGGTTGAAGCTGCGCTGCTCTTTTTGCATCGTCTCCACTTCATCCGCTAGACAGAGAGCGATCATCTTCTTGGCCTCATGTTCATCGATCTCATCCTCCTGAATGAGCCTGTCGAAGTGCTCTTTGACAAAGGGTGTCTCGGAGGATTCGAGTTGTTGTTCTACGGCTGGAATGAGACTGAGACTGAGCTCTTCTGCGGAAATATCGTCAGACATATGGCGTATAGTTTTACTAATAATTAATGGGAAAAACACTATGAACCTAGCTGCACTCGTGCTCGAGTAACTCTGGGTAAGCTCGTTCCGCGATCGCACGAGAGGCCTTAACAATATCTTGCGCTCTCGTCATCGTGAAGGCTTCTTGAATCAACTGCTGACATTCGGAGTAGTTAAGGCGGCGCAGAGCCCCCTTAACAATTGGTACTTTATTAACTCCTACGGAGAGCTCTTCGACGCCTAATCCTACTAGAATAGGTAGGAGTTCGACATCACTTGCCATTTCACCGCACACTCCAGTCCAGATGTTAGACTTACGCCCTCCTTCGACCGTCATCTTCATGAGGCGCAGGACACCCGGATCAGCTGGGCGATAGAGGTATGAGACCAGTTCATTTACACGGTCTACTGCTGTAGTATATTGTACGAGATCATTCGTCCCGATAGAGAAGAAGTCGACATGCTTAGCGATCTCCTCAGCGAGCAGAGCCGCAGCAGGCACCTCGATCATGACTCCTACTTGGTAATCATCGGAGATATTATACCCCTCTGCTACTAACTCATCATGACACTCTTGGAGTAACTTCTTAGCCCGGTAAACTTCAGCAATCTGAGACACCATCGGGAACATGATCCCTACTTTACCAAAGGGTGTTGCTCTCAAAAGAGCTCGTAATTGTACCTTAAAGATCTCAGGTCTAGCCAAGGAGTAACGAATACCTCTACGGCCAAGGAATGGGTTAGGCTCTGGCTTGAGTAGCGGCTCTCCGCTTAACTTATCCCCACCAGAATCGAGAGTCCTGAAGATGGTAAGATCATCCTCTCCTACTTCTTCCACGACAGAGGAATAGAGATACGCCTGTTCATCTTCATCAGGGATATGCTCTTGCTCTAGTAGATAGAATTCTGTGCGGTAGAGGCCGATACCTTCTGCTCCCGCTGTCTTTAGAGGACCTACTTCATGAGCGAACTCTACATTTGCTGAAAGTGTAATCTTATGACCGTCAGAGGTACGGGTTTCCTTCTGACACTCAGAGACTAACTTCTGCTTGAGCAACTCCCGTTGCATAAAGATCACCTTATACTTTTCAAAGGTCTCTCGCGAGGGGTGCAGAATCAATAAGCCATTCGTCCCATCCAGAATGCAAGTCGCCAGCCCCTTAGCCGCCAATACAGCGTCAGGAATACCAACTACAGCTGGAATACCTAAGGAACGTGCTAGAATGGCAGTGTGTGAGGTGTAACTACCTTGCTCGGTGGCAAAGCCTAGCATCTTCTGACGATCCATACTGATCGTGTCCGATGGGGTCAGGTCAAATGCGATGAGAATATGTTCGTAAGAAATCTCAGTCTTAGGGGGAGCATTACTCGTACGGACGAGATTCTCCAGTAGTCGAACCGCGACATCCTCAATGTCAGACGTACGCTCTGCGAGGTAGGAGTCCTCCACTCGACGGAGTGCTTCCATATAGCCCTGTATCACTGCGTAGTAACAATAGGCTACACAAACGAGCCGCTCACGTAGCATCAATTCTACCTTACGGTGAAGCGTGTAATCTTCCAGGAGTAAGACATGAGCGTCAAAGATTTTACTCTCATCGCCCTCGGACATTTCTCCGACCTTATCCTTGATCTCTTCTAACTCTACTTTGGTAGCTGAAACGGCGAGATGGAACTTAGCTAACTCATCAGAGATCTGCGTCTCTGTAATGTTATAGATCTCTGGAGCAGCAAAGCCGCGTGCGTTAACACTAACTGCGCCATAAGCCAGACCCGATGATACGGCTCTACCTTCTAAGACAACCTCAGGGAGGCCGTCATCTTTGTACTCCCAAGCGATCAAATGCTCCGTGATTAATTTTCGTCGAAGTTACTCTCAATGAGCGAGACAAGTGCCTGGAGCGCATCAGCTTCATCATCACCCTCAGTGGTAATAACTAATTGAGACTCATATCCCGCGGCAAGCATCATGAGTCCCATGATACTCTTACCATCTACTTCTTCCTCATCTTTCTCTACACGAATATCACACGAGTAGTTACTTGCGGTCTTAACGAATTGAGCAGCTGGGCGGGCATGTATCCCTAATTTATTTTTAACGATTACGTTTTGTGAAGGCATTGCTTAAAGATCTTTTACCTACAGTGCAGTGATTTATCTACTACACGCAAGTATATTTTGGGTATAAATCATAAAGAATGCTAATTATCTCAATAATAATGGATTTATTTATCACGAATCCTCTCCTTAAGACTCTGAAGTGCTTGTTCTAGAGAATGATATTGAAAATTAAATCCATCTTGAATGAGTCTTTCGGGAGAGACCCATCTGCTTTTCAACACCAATTCTGTTTCTGTCCGCATGAAAAACGCACCTACACGCAACATCCAACGCGTCGC
This sequence comes from Akkermansiaceae bacterium, assembly GCA_011524615.1. Taxonomy (GTDB): domain Bacteria; phylum Verrucomicrobiota; class Verrucomicrobiia; order Verrucomicrobiales; family Akkermansiaceae; genus WTJZ01. Next base: position 4,264 of record WTJZ01000023.1, read on the forward strand.
TGGCAACCCCAGTTTAACACCCCATACTTTTCTCAAGGAGGCCATGAGGGCCTGGTTTGATTCCGCGTTAGGGCTCACGATATTAATGCTCCCCTCTAGTGTAGTCCGCTCAATACAGTGATGCACCGCCCGGCAAAAGTCACCAATATGGATCCAGCTAAACATCTGTCTACCTCCCCCCATCGTTCCTCCGAGCCCTTTACGCGTCAATGCACTGAGCACATCAAAGACACTCCCCTGTTCCTCCCCGAGGACGATTGCAGTCCGTAGAGCGACCTTACGGACAGCCACCTCACTCTGCTGAAACGCTCTCTCCCACTCAGTAGCCACATTCATACTAAAGTCTTCACCGATCTCCCCAGATGCTTCTGTGTGAGGGTGATTCTCTCCATCGTCTTCACGATGTCGATAGATTGTAGCGGTACTACTATTGAGCCAGACCTCTGGAGGGTGAGTGACCTGCGCGATGGCGCGCCCGATCAGACGTGTCGTCTGGACTCTACTCTCCAGGATCTCCGCTTTATTCTGCTCATTATAGCGGCAATTGACCGATCGCCCTGCTAGATTGATGACAGCTTGCGCATGATTGAGCTCATCAGCCCAACCGGCTAAGGTAACGCCATCCCAGGCGACAAACTTTGCATACGGAGAACATCCTGTACGGCGTCGAGCTATTGTGACGACCTCGTCTCCTCGATGGTAAAAGTGTGCGCTCAACGCTCTCCCAAGAAAGCTGTTCGCTCCGATAATGATAACCTTCATCTGTGTAATAGAAAAAATATTGTTAATGTAAGAGTTTAATGGGGCCATGATGTGGGTATTGCCGTCTTCGTAATTGATACCCCACTTCTGCTGCGACACCCCCACATGCCAGAGCTAAAACTGGAGTGATGAGATAGACCCATCCCGTGGCAAAGTAATCAGGCATGGTAAAAAGGAGCCTCCCCAATGGAATACCAATGAAAGGCATGACGAGCGCGATCAAAGCGCCCCTAACCGTGAACCGCCACCGCCGAGAGAAGTAACGCTCATCAGAATAATGCACAAAGTATACAGGTACGTAGAACACACCCCAAACTCCCGCGATAATGAGACTCGCCAACCAAAAGAGATGCGTAAGACACTCTACTACAGGGAACGAACGACACAAGATGATGCACACAAGGAGGATCATCGCTTGGCATAACCACCCTGCAGCCATGGCATAGAAGCTGTGGCACAGGATAGTAGTCCAGTGAGGACGGTTGATTGCTTTCATCCTTTGAGAGAGAACGGAGTCAACTGCTGCCTAAAGTACGACCAAGAGTCTCTTAGGTACAGTGCGAACGGGATCCACCAAATCAGGTCATTCATCAGAATCATCACAATCGTGGCAAAGGGCCAGTTACCACTCTGATACTGACCGAGCCAGCCTATCGGGCCCAGCACCTTTCCGATGAGACCTACCGCAGCGAGGACAAAGCACTCCTCAGGCCTGCGGGCGACCTCTGCATAGATGATCCCGTAGAGACCGACGACCATCCCAAGACAGGCAAAGACCTCAGGGTGGTGCATCAGTGGCATCTCTGCAAAGCGGAACAACCACTGGGAGTTCAGGCTCGTGAATAGCCCCCATCCAATATTGTAGAGAGCTGCGGCGATAAAAAGGTATTGATAGAGTCTTCTGTGTTTCATATGGTTAGTTGTTTTTCTGTCTGCGTAGTTTGGTAAAAAGGATGATATTGAAGAAGTGCATGATACCCAGCACTAGGATGACGAACCCTAGCTTAGTAAAGGTGACCTCTATCGCGATTCGTTGCGATAGCAACGCAGAGTTCACCTTCATATACAGAGCGATGAACCCCATATTGATAAGGTAGAATCCCACGACCAATAGCTTGTTAATGCTCTGGGCTAGCTCTCGATTGCCTTGGAAGACATCGATTAAGAAGATGAGTCCATTCTTCTCTAGAGTGCGGGCTACCCATATCATGGTCGGAATGGCCAGAACGAGGTAGGTCGAGTAGGTTATAATCCAGTAGTCTTTCATGTTTTTGTTTATTCAGTTATTTCTGAAAGTTTGTGTGAAATTTTTTTAAGTTCTGCTCTTTTGGGTATGTGGTGAGGCAATGTAATATGCCACGCGAGTCCGAGACGCGAGAGGAGTAGAATGAACCACCAACCAGGATCAGGCTGTGTGTGATCGTGACCAAGGCGTGCAGATTCCGGAAAGGCATGATGATTATTGTGCCAGCCTTCCCCCATAGCAAGGAGCCCGAAAAATCGTGAGTTATAGCCCTGAACCGCATGTCGACTGAGGAACCAGTCTTGATCCCCTCCATTATGAGTGACATAGCCTACGAACCAATGACCTGTTAGAGATACGGCGATTCGCACAGAGATCCCCCAGATGAGAGCCTCAGGCCCCAAGAAACAATAGAGAATAATAGCCAAGGGAATCTGTAACAGCATCCAGTACCGGTCCATCCATTGATAGAGGCGAGACTTCGAGACATCCTCTTCTACACGGAACCTGGGAGGATGGCTCAACTCGATCTGACAGTGATTCTGCCACCACCAATCTCTCCAGATACCAGACTGATGGGTGAAGTAAGGGTGACACGAGGTATGACGCTGTGACCAGTCTCTAATATCATGGAGGTAGAGCATCTTAAACGGGCCACCCATTCCCACTAGGCACCCTAGATACACCAAGCACACTTCTAACCAATAGGGACATTGAAAGCTCCGGTGAATCAAGAGACGGTGAATTCCCACAGAGTGACCACATGCCAGCGTGCCAACCGTCAGTAACCCCGCAAGAACGACATTCTCTAGCGACCAGGTGAGCACCACTCCAACAACCGCTATACATACATGCCCGCTATACCATAGTGACTTACTCACAGACCACTTCACCCTCCCCTGAATCGGGTTCGTCAACCGATCTCGTGCCTGCATTCTCTTGATTTCTACCATTTCTAAAATTCTTAATTACTGTTTATTCAGTCATTACTGAAAGTTAATCTTCTAAAAATAGCCGATCTCTGTCGGCCATGTATATCATTGAGGAAGTATCGCCCCTAACCTCCAAGGATTTTGAGTGCTAATTTAACCGCATTTGACTGCGCCATACTAGCAGCTTTATCACCTAGATTTGAGGCTAAGGAAGCAAACTCCGCCAGCTCATTCATTTGGTTATGAAAGGCCTCTACCTCGGAGCCCTTGATTCCCTTAGTCTCAGAGGAGCAGGAGTGAAGCACCTGAAGAGCAGGATCAATCTCACGACGCTTACGCTCCTTCGCTACCGCTTGGAAGATCTTCCAGACATCCTTTTCCGCTTCGAAGTACTCCTTGCGGTCTCCCTTCTTTGTCAGAATTTTAAGAAGATCCCAGCCTACTAATTCCTTAAGACTCGTATGAGCATTCCCCCTACTGATGTGTAACTCAGCCATGACTTGGTCCGTACTGAGAGCTTCTGGTGAAATCATGAGAAGAGCATGCACCTGTGCCATCGTACGGTTAATACCCCATTGCGTACCCATTACTCCCCAACGGTTAATAAACTCGTCCCGTGCGGCGTGAAATTGCTCTCTCTCCTGTTCTGTCATGATCTGTACACTATAGTTATAGCATTCTAGAGTAATGGCAAGCGCATTTTCACAAATTACTGAAAACTTATGATTCCAGCAATTCTGTGAGAACTCTGTCACAAAGAATACTAAAGAATCCTTGCATTGTAGTCATAATGCTTCATGGAAAAGGCCTATGCAAGACGTATGGATGATCTTAGGTTTCGCGATGGCAGCTTATTCAATTGTTGCGAACGACTCTATTCAAACACTCGGAACCTTTCTGAGTTCTAATGCCAAGCGTCCGTGGTGGGTGCTGTGGATCTTTATATCCGGTATCCTCATCGTTACTGTGACCTGGGGATGGTTCCAGAATGGGGGCGACCCTGCCTTTGGCCGTCTCGCGGCCTCAGGGAAAAATATCCCGCACCCGAACGACATCGGAGCGGAAATCACATGGCTCTTCGTCCTCCCTCCCCTCCTCTTAGTAATCTTCACTCAGACGGGGATTCCTGTTTCGACTTCACTTCTTGTCTTAACAGCCTTTAAGGGATTAGTTGCCTTCCAACAGGGTAAGGATAGCAAGTCCGCTCTGGATCTCTTCCAAGGCATGATGCAGAAGTCCCTCGTAGGATATGCGATTGCATTCGTCCTAGGTCTAGTCATCTACCTTGCTGTCTTGCACCTTCTGGAGAAGAAGATTGCGAAAGAAGAGAATAAGGATGCCGCTTGGGGGTGGATGGTATTCCAGTGGCTCTCCACTGCCTTTCTCTGGAGCATGTGGCTCATTCAGGATCTGGCAAATGTCTTTTGTTACCTTCCTCGTGAGATTACCGCAACAGGCCTTGCCCTTTCGCTGGGAGGCATGGCTCTCCTACAGGGATACCTCATCTATAAGGGAGGAGGAAAGATTCAAGGCATCGTCACCGCTAAGACGAACACTCTCGATGTCCGCTCGGCGACCTTTATTGACTTCTTCTACGGTGTAGTTCTCCTCTTCTTCAAGATGGATATCCTCGGGATCTTCCCAGCCAAGATGCCAATGAGTACCACTTGGGTATTCCTCGGACTCCTTGCTGGACGTGAGATCGGTATCGCCATCCAGATGCGCCATCGCTCTGCTGGTAAGGTCTCTCAGATTATCTTCTCAGATGCGGGCAAGGCTCTAATCGGATCCGTGGTTTCAGTAGCCCTAGCTCTCGCGCTTCCTTTCCTAGCGTCTAAGTTCACGCCAAACACTCCTGAGCCAGTTAGCACAGAGCTCTCGGAGTAATTATTGAATTAATAGGGTAACACTACCCTTCTTGTGATGAAGTGCCAGCCATACCAGCTGGCACTTTTTCATTTCGCCATTTCAGTGCGTATACCATTTAAGGAGTTAGGCGGGATGAATTATCACTCAAGGAGTTCTAATTCTTAGTATAGACGGTCTCGAGTTGCTCACTCTGGAATAAGGCCTTTGGGGAAACTATGACGGCGTCCTTAGGAATCCCCCCCTTGAACCTCTCACGTAACTTTTTCTGCACTTCTGGATGGGAGAAGTCAAAGTCGCCGAATGTCTCCAGCGCTGAGAGCTCGATGCCTAGAGCATTGTAGTAGGTCTTCCAGATCAGTTCTGAGCAGTATATCTTGTCGTCGGACCATTGGAAGGAACTATCGTAATCCTTTCCGTTAAACTTCAGTCCTTCCTGATAGAGTTTGGATAAATTCTGTGGCGTTAGAGTCGAGCGACTCTCTCTTAGTCGTTTGACTACATAGTGCCCTGATTCCCCTCTCTTGATCCAGTCCGCCCACTTCGTCAACTTTACGGGCTGTACCGCTTCATAAACGTACACCTCTTCGCCCTTCAGGAAGACGATCCCACAGTGACTATATTTTGACCCCGTTGCTAATTGAATCGCCTGACTTTGAGAGGACTTAGATATCTGAAACACGATATCTCCTTGCTGCAGATTGCGCGACCCCACCATGTCACAAGAGAACATAGACAATGCGAAAATAAGAATAAAAAGATACTTCATATCGAGAGAGACGTGTTCGTCAGATTTGACCTCGTGTAGCATGTGGAACCTCACAAGGCTAATCTTAATCACGCCTCATTTGGTATAATTAGAACCAATAGCGCTCAATCTCTATCATTACTCAACCATCACAGCGGGTAGTCATATGACCGTGATCCGAGACAACAAGCATACTCACTCTAGATCTACCGAACCAAAAAATCACAAAAGAGACGATTTAAGTATAAAATAATACAGATATGACCACTTACTCGCGTATTAATGATTATGCAGAACCTCCTAAAACTCTTTCTTACTGCGACGATTCCTCTAGGCGCTGTTGATGTGAAGCAATATGAGCCGACTGGCACTGTCCCGATGCTCTCCCCAGAGGAAAGTATGAACCAGATCCATCTCCCAGAGGGATACCGTCTCGAACTAGTAGTCGCCGAACCCCATGTAGAGGAACCTGCGGTAATCGCCTTCGATGGTAACGGAAGAATGTATGTCGCCGAAATGCGCACCTATATGCAAGATGCAGAGGGCTCCGGCGAGTCCGACCCTATCTCTCGTGTATCATGGCACGAGGATACAGATGGAGATGGCCTCATGGATAAGCACGGCGTCTTTGTAGACAATATGCTACTCCCTCGTATCATCCTCCCTCTAGATGATCGCATCTTGATCCAGGAGACACATACTAATGACATCTATAGTTACCGTGACACTGATGGTGACGGTACAGCAGATGAGAAGACCATTTGGTACGAAGGTGGACCAAGAGGTGGCAACATGGAACACCAACCAACAGGACTCATCTGGGCTCTCGATAATGGCCTCTATACTACCTATAACAATTACCGTCTGCGATACAATCATGATGGCGCACCGATCAAAGAAGCAACAGGCAACGGTGGACAATGGGGCGTCACCCAAGATGACTATGGCAAGCCATGGCATGTCTGGTCGGGAGCAGAACTCGGACCTCACCGATTCCAAGCCTCTATCCGTTACGGTAACTTTAAGCACGCCCAAGAATACCCTCCAGGCTACCGAGAAGTATTTCCACTCGTTGGACTCCCAGATGTCCAAGGAGGCAAGCGACGCTTCCGCCCAGACACGAATAACCTGAACCACTTCACCTCTGCCTGTGGTCAGAGCATCGTACGCAGTGATCACTACCCGTCTGAGCTACAGGGTGACATTCTCATTGCGGAACCAGTCGGCAGACTCATTCGTAGAAGTGAGATCCGAGTAGAAGACGGGGTGACTAAGCTCTCAAATCCGCATAAGAAGTCAGAATTCCTTCGTTCCACAGATCCTAACTTTAGACCGATCAATATGGTCAATGCTCCTGATGGATGCACCTACATCGTCGATATGTATCGTGGCATCATCCAACAAGCGAACTGGACCAAGAAAGGGAGCTACCTTCGTGGTGTCATCGACGAATACGGCTTAGATAAGAACATCGGGCATGGGCGCATTTATCGTCTCGTTCATGAAGATCATCCTAGAAGCACGGTTAAGCCAAACATGCTCAATGAAAGTGCTCTCGAATTGGTCGCCCACCTTGAGAGCAAGAATGGCTGGTGGCGAGACACCGCCCAAAAGCTCATCATCCTGAAGAATGACCCTTCTGTCGTTCCCGCGCTCGAGAAGATGGCTCGTCATAGTGAATATGAACTCGCTCGACTACATGCGATTTGGTCACTGGAGGGGCTCCAGTCTCTCTCTGCTGAGCTTGTTCGTGAGTTCCTCTCAGATGACAGCGCAGCCATCCGACATGCGGGACTCCGCGTCTCTGAGAGCCTCTACCAGGCTGGGGACAAATCCCTCGCCGCCGATATCATCAAGGCGATCTCAGACACTGACCCACAGGTCACGTCACAAGCACTCCTCACGGCTGACCTACTCAAGATCGAGAATAACCTAGAGCTCGTCACTACAGCTGCCATTGAATCAGAGAGTGAGGGCGTCCGCTCCATCGCGACTCAACTCCTCGCCCGCCAAAAGAAATCCGTCCCTAAGCTCTCCAAGCAGCACCTCGCCCAATACAAACACGGCCAACATATCCACAAGTCACTCTGCTCAGGCTGTCACGGAGAGAAGGCTCAAGGCGTCAAGTTCGAGACCAATGGAGTCGTCGCCCACCTAGCCCCCGCGCTCGCCAATAATCCCAGACTCAAGGGGAATCCAGAACTCTCGATCAAGACGATGCTCCACGGCCTCACGGGCGAACTCGATGGAGTCACCTATTCTGGTAACATGATCAGCATGGCTGGACATGGAGAGGCCTGGATCGCAGATGTCCTCTCCTATCTCCGATATGAGTATAACCAAGCGAGCTTCATCTCCGCAGAGGATGTGAAGCGTATCAAGGAAGCTAACCCTGACCGTACGACTGCATGGACGCAATCGGAGCTTGAGGCCAGCCTCCCCCCATTACTCAAAAACAAAAAACAATGGCGAGTAACAGCCAAGACCAATGAAGCCACCGCTAAGAATGCGATCGATGGCAACCCTAAGACCCGCTACACCTCAGGAAGTCCCATGAATAATGGGATGTGGTATCAAGTCGAACTCCCAGAGCCGACCACTCTCACTGGATGTGTATTGGAGTTCGAGCAATCACCTAACGACTACCCAAGAGGCTATAAACTAGAATGCTCCTCTGATGGGCAATCATGGAATACGCTCGCAAAAGGAGCAGGAGGAGAACAATCCACCGCTATCCAGCACGCTCCTACCAAAACCAAATTCATCCGAATTACACAAACAGGCCAAGATAAAAGGCTCTTCTGGTCGATCCACGAGTTACAACTCATCGGAGCTCGTTAAAAACAGACCAGACTTATCTCAGGACGGAGAGCCCATACTCTCTATAATGCTAGAGCGAGGATCCATACGGTATCCTCGCTCTTCTTTTATTGTGGAGACGTTATCATGTTGACACCTCATTATATATGGATGTCGTATCACATGAGAGCTCTTGATTACTTATCTGAGCGGCCAAGAGCCCTCTTAATAAATGAACCGACTGCTACTACCAGCACGATCCAGATCTTCTTAGTTGCGAGGAGAATCTTTGCTAAAATCCCCGTCTTTGCGAGTACCTTTCCAGCTACTAACCCCCCAATACCATATGCCGCAACATTATCCAACTTTGGATCAAAGTCAGCGTAAGTATTCCCCTCGGTAAAGTGGGCCATTGCCAATACATCATCACGCACCTCATTGATTTCTTCGAGTTGAGACATGTTCGCGATAAAGTTCATCAACAAGTAGCCTTCACGTCCTAGCACCCTGATGTTGTAGTTTAGAGTATTCTCCTCTGCTGTCCCAAAGCGAATATTCTTCGCCCAATGCAGCTTCTTGCTCGTCTCATCATAGTACGGTTCACTCGCCCACCCCACCAGTTCGATCGCTTCATACCCCATCTCTACACGAGCCTTACTCGCGGCTAGTGTGTCACTCTGCATATCGGCGAGTAAGTCCTCATAATCGATCTTAGAGGCATCCTTATCCTTCACATGACCTTCGTCAGAGTACTCCACCGTTACTCCCCACACCGCATCATTGGTAATCGAATAGCTCGACGGAAAGATCATCCCTTGGACCTCTGAGCTCGACGGAGGGTTTCCCCATAACTCTTCTAAGACCTTCTTAGAATCCTCTGCATCCAGGAAGTAATACCCCTCTGGGATCTCCAATTCGACCAAGCCTCCTGAAAGGGTAATGCTCCCTTCCTGCTTATTCAGAGAGTTCTCGAACTCTACTAACATCTGCTCATACTGCTCTTGAGTCACATTCTCTTCCACCACTTCTTCCGCCTGAAGAAGACTCACTAACAGTGCATACAGTAGTACTTGTATAAATTTCATAAGCACCCCGCTTACACAAAGGGTATAACAAAACAAAGCGAATTAAACAAAAGGCAGAAAATTACACAGAAGACACAAAACAACAAACCCTACCCTCTACTACTCAATTTGCGTTACAAGCCGTCCTCCGAACTGGGCTCCTACAAGAACGACGCACCCTTCCGGAAAAAAGTTCACTTTTTATGCAATCTTTTCTTGCCATCTACCATTTTCTAGTTCTATAGTCGTTGCCCACCGCGGAGAGTTGGCAGAGCGGTTGAATGCACCGGTCTTGAAAACCGGCAAGGGTTAACGCCCTTCCAGGGTTCGAATCCCTGACTCTCCGCCATTTATAAACCCCATTGTTTAACCATAACAATGGGGTTTACTTTTTCTCACCCCCTTTCATTCTTTACCCCTGCTCTGCGACGAGCAGTCCTATCGACGATATGAAAACACTAGCGATTACTATGGGAGACCCTGCAGGCATAGGACCAGAGCTCTGCATCCAGTTTTGCCAACAGCCTTCCGACGTCACCTACATCATTTATGGTAACACGACCATCCTAGAGCGAGTAGCGCAGGAGTTAGACCTCAGTCTAGAGGGCATCCATATTAAGGATCACCCCATGCCTGACGCAGACACGATCGTCCCTGGTCAGGTTCAAGCTGCTTGTGGCCAAGCAGCATACGACTTCCTCACCTCTGCGATCACAGATGCTCAGCAAGGAGTGGTCGACGGCATCATCACCTGCCCGCTGAATAAGGCCGCCCTAGAGCAAGCAGGCATCGATTACCCAGGACATACTGAGATCCTCGTCGAGCAGACTGAGACAGAGGCCCACGCAATGATGCTTGGTGGCCCTGAACTCAGCTGCTCTCTCGTCACGACACACATTGGACTAGCGGATGTCCCCTCCTCCCTAACCACCGAGCGGATTATAGAGGTCGCCCACCTCAGTGCAGACCTCATGCAACTCAGACATGAGCGCCCCGCTCGACTGGCCGTCCTAGGACTCAATCCCCATGCGGGAGAAGGCGGACTGTTTGGTAATCAAGAAGAGGAGCGTATCATCCAGCCCGCGATCGACACCCTGAGATCAGAAGGCCTCTCCGTAATAGGCCCTCTCCCACCAGACACCGCCTTTCTCAAGCCTATCAGAGAACAGGTCGATGCGTACATCTGCATGTACCACGACCAAGGCCTCATCCCACTCAAGACCCTCTGCTTTGACGAGGGGGTCAATATTACCCTCGGACTCCCTATCATTAGAACCTCAGTCGACCACGGCACCGCCTTCGACCTCGCTTGGCAAGGACGTGCTCAGCTCACAAGCCTCCAAGCGGCCGCCAACTACGCCCGCTCACTCCTCTCCTCATGACTCTCCTAGAATCTGCTACCTCTCTCGTCTCTCATCTCCAACGCGCAGGCTACCTTGCCTATTTCGCAGGAGGCGCCGTTCGTGACGCCCTCATGGGGCAGTCCCCCAAAGACTATGACATCGCGACCAATGCTACCCCAGATCAAGTCCTAGAGATCTGGCCAAAGGCAAACACCATCGGCAAGCACTTCGGCGTTATCCTCGTCAAGCTAGGCGAACATGCCTTTGAGATCGCGACCTTTAGGACTGATGGATCGTATAATGATGGACGCCGCCCTGACACCGTCACCTTCTCCTCTCCCGAGGAGGATGCTCAGCGCAGAGACTTCACCATCAATGGCATGTTCTACGACCCGATCACGGAGCGCACGATCGATTACGTACAAGGACAGCAAGATCTAGAGCATCGCTTCATTCGTGCTATCGGCACTCCCGCTGACCGCTTCAGAGAGGACGCCCTGCGCCTCCTCCGCGCGGTCCGCTTTG
>WTJZ01000180.1 GCA_011524615.1 Akkermansiaceae bacterium
CTCCTCGAGCGACGTCTCACCAAATGGGCCAAACAACACCAGATAGATTTAGTCTGGTATGACTCCCCCATGTTCCTTACTCCTCTTGACTGGGGAATCCAGACCATCTCCAAGACTAAGAAGCCTCTGATGGCCTCGTTCTATCAACACCAACGAAAACGACTCAATATCCTCATGGATGCTCAAGGCAAGCCGATCGGAGGAAAGTGGAGCTATGATGCGGACAATCGAAAGAAATTACCTAAAAACCAAGGAGTACCTGAGTTCTACATCCCCACCCAACCCAGTTGGCTGCATGAAGTGGTACAGAGTATCGAGGACGATTTCCCTCACGCGACAGGTTCCTCTTGGGGGTTCGAGTACCCTGTTACCCACAAGGACGCCCAAGCGTGCCTCACCCGCTTCCTCTCAGAACGATTTCCTCTCTTTGGCGATTACGAAGATGCGATCAGCACTAAACATACCCACCTCTTTCATTCCGTACTCACTCCTGCACTCAATATCGGACTGCTCACCCCACAAGAGGTCGTTGACCAGACCTTAGCATACGGCACAGCACATCAGATCCCACTGAATTCGCTAGAGGGATTCATTCGTCAGATCATCGGTTGGCGAGAGTTCATTCGTCTGATCTACCATCGACATGGGAGAGAGCAGAGAACTCGCAACTATTGGGGCTACCGTCGCACGATTCCTCAGTCCTTCTATGATGGTACTACTGGCATTGCTCCCATTGACCATCTTATTAACCAGCTCCATCAAACAGCATATGCACATCACATTGAGAGACTCATGGTCTTGGGGAACTTTTTCTTACTCTGTCGCTTTGACCCTGACGAGGTCTATCGCTGGTTCATGGAGTTCTTCATTGATGCAGATGACTGGGTCATGGTGCCGAATGTCTACGGCATGACCCAGTTTGCCGATGGAGGCATCTTTAGCACTAAGCCCTACATCGCGGGATCGAATTACCTCAAAAAGATGTCAGACTTCCCTAAGGGAGATTGGCAAGCCACATGGGATGCGCTCTTCTGGGCCTTCGTTATGGACGAGGAAGAATTCTTCCGCTCTCAACCACGGCTCGGCATGATGACCCGACAGTTAGACCAGCGAGATCAGTCATGGAAGGATGACATCCAGCAGAGAGCTAACGCCTTCCTCGACTCTCTGTAGACAGTCCTTCGCCAAAGCTCAACTAGAACAACTCATCTCTCTTGGGCTTAGGCGCTCCTATCTTCTCGTAGGCACTCGGTAGGGCGACCCGCCCGCGCGGTGTGCGCTGCATGAACCCCTGCATGATCAAGAATGGTTCGTGTACCTCCTCTAGAGTAGACGCATCCTCACCAAGCGCGACCGCTAGGGTAGAGAGCCCTACTGGTCCCCCTCCATACTTATAGATCATTGCGTCTAGGATACTCTTATCCATTTCGTCTAATCCATCCTCATCGATCTCGATCATTTCTAGAGCTGCTGAAGCAATCTCTGCGGTAATGACTCCATCAGCTCTCACCTGTGCGTAGTCTCGCACCCAGCGGAGCAGATTATTAGCGATCCGTGGAGTACCTCGAGAGCGTCTCCCGATGGCTAGGGCGCCATCTTCATCAATCTCTACCTTTAACAGCTTCGCAGACCTCTTAATGATAACCGTGAGCTCCTGCGCAGAATAGTAGTCTAAGCGATTAATAATCCCGAACCTACTCCTCAGCGGTGCTGTAAGCATGCCAGACCGTGTTGTCGCCGCCACGAGCGTAAACTTAGGTAAATTAAGCTGGATCGATCGTGCCGAAGGACCGGAATCAATAATAATATCAAGTCGGTAATCCTCCATCGCTGGATAGAGATACTCCTCTACCGAAGGATGGAGACGGTGGATCTCATCAATAAAGAGCACATCACCCTTCTGCAAATTCGTCAATATACCAGCCAGGTCTGCCGCCTTCTCAATCTGCGGTCCAGATGTCGTATGCATATTTGACCCTGCCATCGTGGCAATAATATTAGAGAGCGTCGTTTTCCCTAGTCCTGGAGGCCCTGATAGAAGCACATGCTCCAGCACATCATCGCGCATCTTGGCCGCTTCGACCATTAACATCAACCTCTCTGTCACCTTCGTCTGCCCATGAAAGTCCTCAAACCCAGGGGGGCGCAGACTCTGCTCAAAGTTCGCGTCTGCAGGGGGATTATAGCTCTGTGATGTGACTCCTTCCATCTTATCTTATACTACACACCGATAATTCAGATCTGAAAATGTTAAAAATTAAGAATTTTGCTTTACACCACTTAACTAATTAGCTTATTTTCCACCTCCCCTGCATTCTTCATCTACATTGGAGATAGAGACCCTGCAACACAACCCAACCAATTTACTCATGAAAGTATTATCATCACTAGCATCTATGAAGCGTCGTCACGCTGCTTGCCAAGTTGTGCGTCGTAAGGGAACTCTCTACGTAATCAACAAAATTGATCCACGTATGAAAGCTCGTCAAGGTACAACAAAAGGTACAAAACTTTCCAAAAAAGGAGTTAAGTAATTTATACCACTTACCCATTTTCAATTGAGCCACTCGTCATGAGTGGCTTTTTTTGTGCCTAGGACGCTCACTCATTAATATACCTCACCAACCCTCAGTTATTGGCAGCCGCGCATTCTAACGGAGCCTATATTAAGAGTCACGCAAATTCGACCAACAAAATTAAAAAACAAATCATATTTAACTTTTCACACAAATAAAACCAATTTTATTTGACCAACATCAAAAAAGGGATGTAACATAAGTCGATTTGAAGAAAATACCTATCCAATTTCTTAATAAAGCGACTAACTTTCTCTCTAAAGGAGGCGCCTCTTACAAGCGCCGTAATATCAAACCGCCCAAAATTGGACTAGCTCTCTCAAGTGGTGGAGCTAGAGGACTCGCCCACATCGGCATCATGGATGTGCTCGAGCAACACGGAATTCAAGTACACGCAGTCAGCGGCTCTAGCATGGGAGCCTACATTGGCGCTCACATCTGTACGGGTAAGAATGCACAACAAATGCTCGAGATCGCCTCCAGAGTGCGTGACAAAAACCGCCTATGGGAACTCGCAGACCCTGTAATCCCTCCGATAAGAGGCTTCTTCAAAGGTGATAAAATGGCGAACTTCCTTCGAGAATCGATTGGAGATCCAGACTTTGAGGACCTCATACATCCTCTCTATGCCGTCACCTTTGATCTCGATACACAGGAGAAGCTCGTCATCAACACCGGTAATGTAGCTCATGCCGTACATGCGAGCTGTTCGATTCCTGGCATTGTCCTCCCCGTAGATTGGAATGGTCACCGCTGTTCCGATGGAGGAGTCGTTGATCCCGTCCCCGTCTCTGTTCTCAAGGAGCAGAGCGATGTCGATATCATCATCGCTGTCACTCTACTCCCTACCCTAGAGGATATTAGAGCAGGTCGCACCTCTCCCGAGGAACCAGAAGACCGAACGCTGAAGTCTAAGATGTTACGTACCTTCAACCGTAACACCAACCTCTTCGCTAATGGTAATACCGTCGATACTCTCAGACGTAGCGTTCGAGCAGCACAGTCCCAGATCGCCCACCTCTCTTGTGAGGCCGCAGATATCGTCATGAAGCCAGATGCCTATAACCTCCCGTGGCACTCGTTCGATGCCATGGATGAAATCGTGGAAGCAGGACGTGTCTCAGCGAGAGAGGTTCTCCCTGAGTTACAGGCCGCCATAGACCGCTTCATCACTAACCAACACCTACCAACCCATCACTAAGCCTATAAGAATGAATAAATCAGACTGGTGGAGAACCGCCGACCGAAAAGCCATAGAAGCATACCAAGCCAAGCAGTTACACTGGTTCCTCAACAACCGGCTCGTTCCCTTTACCAGTCATTACCGCAAGACATTCGCAGAACACAAGATCGACCCTAGATCCATCAAGACCCTAGATGACCTCCAGCGTATCCCCTTTACGCAAAAGCGTATGTTCGACACTCCGCGCGACTTCGTCATCATTCCAGATGAGGCGCAGCTCAAGAAGCAGCCCTCTACCCTCTTAAAGGTTCTCAAGCATGGTCCCTCAGGAGTTAAAGACGTCCTCGATCGCGAGCTGCGCCCTATCTTTATGACCTCTACGACAGGTCGTTCCTCTGAACCGGTCCCCTTCACGTACACCCAGCATGACATCTCTAATATGGAAGAAGTCGGGCGACGAATCGCATGGTTCGCACAAGCTAAGAAGGATCATAAGATGGTCAACGCCTTCCCGTTCGCCCCTCATCTCGCCTTCTGGCAAGGACACTACACGAGCATCGGACAAAACCTCTTCACCCTCTCTACCGGAGGGGGCAAGACTATGGGAACAGACGGCAACTGCCGCATGATCAGTAAGATCAATCCCGAGGTCGTCATCGGTATGCCGACCTTCATGTACCACCTCCTCCAACATGGGGCTAAGATAGGGCAACAGTGGGATAACCTCCAAACACTGGTAATGGGTGGCGAAAAGGTTCCTGCAGGCATGCGCACCAAGCTTGCCGACCTTGCTCGTCAAGTAGGAGCTGGAGAGGTAAACATCATATCCACCTACGGGTTTACAGAGGCTAAGCTCGTCTTCGTAGAGTGTATTACTGGAGATCACAAGAACCCATCTGGATACCACCTCTACCCAGATAAGTGCATTGTCGAAGTGATCGACCCTGACACTGGTGAACGCGTTCCAGACAACACCGGTGGAGAGATCGTCTACACCTCCCTCGACGCCCGAGGCACAGCTGTACTGCGCTACCGCACCGGAGATCTCATTGAAAACGGGATTTCCTGGGAGCCATGCCCACACTGTGGTTCTACCGCACCGCGTCTGATGGGCAAGATCTCTCGCGTCTCAGATATCAAGCGACTCAACATCTCCAAGCTGAAGGGAACACTCGTCGACTTTAACAAGCTAGAACATATCCTCGACGACAATGAGGCTCTCGGAGCCTGGCAGATAGAACTTCGTAAGCGGAATGACGACCCTCTAGAATCAGATGAAATCATCGTTCATGCTGTGCCGATGAATGGCTCCGATCAAACGACCCTCAGCAATGACATCAGACGACATATGCGT
>WTJZ01000038.1 GCA_011524615.1 Akkermansiaceae bacterium
TCTTCTTGCCACTGTAGAGACTCTTCTGAGCGGGTTTTGGTGCAGGCTTCTTAAGTGTGATCTTCTTAAGTCCACCGCGCTTTCTGGCATCTAAGTTTTGATTAATCTGCGCCTCAGTGATCGCAGGGCTCTCCACCCCGCCCTTTGGTACATCTAATCCAGCACACCAGACAATCGCATTGAGGACCTGCTTACGGAATTCATTATGAGTCCAGTTCTTATGGAAGTGTGCTCCTGTCACGCCCGCTCCACGTCCACCATCTTGACGCTCCTTAGCCCAGAACACAGTCAGACGCTCCTTATTCACTCCACCAATTTTCTTTAATCGTGCCGCGGCTGCTTGTTGCTTAGCGAAGAGTTGCTCATTACCATGCATCACGCTGTAGACCCTATCTGCGAGGTTAGGCTTTTCATACTTCGTGACTAACGCTGATTCGAAGTCGATATTACAGTACCATTCGTCCAGGAGCGTGTATGGCTTCACTCCATTGTTAATCGGGTGCTTATTCAGCTCCGAGCTGATCGTCCAATGAGGGTTGATCGAGAACTTATCTTTATAAACGCCCCCCGTCCATGACTTAAGGCTCCCTTCTGCTCCTGCCTCAGGATCCACTCCATAGTGCATAAACATCTGACCACAGCCCTTCTGCGCCAGCGCATCAATCAGTTCCTGATGCTCGTTCATAAAGTGCACCTTATTCCCCTTATAGTAATGCACTATCACATCCGCCTTATCGAAGACACTCTCATCTTCTGGCCAATTATTCACGACTGACACATTAACCTTATCCTTCATCGGGGATGCCTCCAAAGAATCCTTCAGGAGAAGAGCCCCAGCATAAAACTCATGTGTCCCGCTGTAATGGCGCAGGTCATCTCCAGTCAGGAAGACAACCTCCTTGGCTCCTTGTGCCAAAAGCACACTCAAAATCATCAATAGTGTAAGGTGTTTCATATTTTTTCGCTACATACTTATACTCAAATTGCGCCACACATTATAAGAACAATTGCCACCACATAACATACCATAAACATCAAACAACGTCTATCACTTCCTGCCCAAAACAAGTACGATGACGCGCTGTACCCCCGCTCGTCTCATCATCCTGGCGCACTCATTCACAGTCGCCCCTGTCGTGAAGACATCATCCACCAAGAAGACATTCGGCGGAATGTCCCCTTCTTTAACCTCAAAGCAGCCCTTCACATTCTTCGCTCGCTCCGCTCTCTTAAGCCGAGCTTGATGAGGAGTAGGCAGAACCCGCTTTAGCATTTCACTATAGACTACACCTACACTCTTAGCAAAGTGCCTCGCCAGTTCTGCAGATTGGTTAAAGTACCGCTTCCGCTCACGAAAATGATGTAAGGGAACCGACGTCACCACCCATTCACTCAAATCCAGATCCATTAGCCTCTCATCAACCAACGCGCGCGCCATCAGCCGACCTAGCTGTGGAGCCAAATAAATCCCCCGAGCATACTTCAAGATATGAACGACCTCTAATAATTGGCTATCTAGAGTAAAGGCCGCCACCGCAAAGTCGAAGTAGTACTTCACCCCTCGGCAATTGGCACATTCAGTATTACTCATTGGCTCCGACTGATGAGGCTCTGCGCACCGGAGGCAATACGGCCGCTCATGCGGAACTAACTCCCCTTCGCATTGAGCGCATAACACTTGATCTCCGCACGTTTGTTCCTGGCATAGTTCACACCAGGAGGGAAAGATCAACTCACTCGCCCGCCTCCATATCTCATAGAGCATTTCCGATCTCTCAGTTCATAGATTCAACCAAAAGAGGTGGAACACTGACCGTCCCACCTCTTATCAATATTAGCCTGATTTGGTATAATTACGCCATACGAGCCTGAGCATCAGCTTCTAGAGCCGTCCAGAGGGACTCTAGGCTAGCTGTCACTGCAGCCTTACTCGCAGCGACATCTTCTCGAGGCGCGTCTTTACCAAAGAGGTAGTACTTAATCTTTGGTTCTGTACCCGATGGACGTACCGCGAGGCGACGTCCATCTTCGAGCTCAACGATCAGCATCTTAGCACGTGGAATGAGGTCTCCCTCTTCATCATAGAAGTCAGCTGCATCATAATCTTTCACCGCCGTCACCTTCGATCCATCAACCTCCACAGGTGGATTCTCTGCATATGAAGCCACTAGAGCCGCGATCTTAGCCGCGCCTTCTGCTCCCTCCATTACAAGTGATTTCCCTTGCTCTAGATGTACCCCATATTCAGCAAAGACTTGGTCCAGCAGATCAGGCAACGTGCATCCCTGCTCCATTGCGTAAGCCACGAGCTCAGCGAACATCACTGTAGAACCATTTCCATCCTTATCGCGGACGAAGTCAGCCCCGAGGTATCCATAACTCTCTTCTCCGCCAAAGACGAAGAACTTAGAGTACTCCAGACGTAACGCACGGGTCTCATCTTCTGAGAGATTGCGATAATCGCCCTTCTTATCCGCAGGGATCGCATCTTCGTACTTACGGAGCTTCTCTCCAATGTACTTAAATCCGGTAAGCGTATTAATAATGCCGATACCATACTTATCAGCGATCGCCTTCTGTAACTCTGTCGTCACGAGAGTCTTCACAAAGCATGCACGACCACGATTAGAATCATTGAGTTTCCCTTGCTCAAACATGGTCTTCACTCGATACCATGCCATGAGTGAGCCGATCTGGTTACCCGTTAACAACTGCATCTCACCAGCCCCATTTCTCACCACTACCCCCATACGGTCACAGTCAGGGTCAGTACCAATAACCGCATCTGCTTGTACCGATTCTGCAAGCTGTACGCCCATTTCAAGAGCAGCCGCATTCTCAGGGTTAGGAGACGCCACCGTAGGGAAGGCTCCGTTCTGATCATCTTGCTCTGGGACAGTCACTACCTCGAAGCCGAGCTCACGGAGTAATGGAGCCACAATGTGACCACCTGTACCATGTAGATTCGTATAGACTACCTTAGCTGAGCGCCCTTCGAGTAATTCTGGACGTAAGAGAACAGACTTGAGCTTATCCATATACTGACGGTCTTCCTCAGCTCCTAGAGTAGTAATCGATCCACGCTCGGATTCAGGTAATGCTGTGTATGCTTCACTCTCGAGCTTATTCACTTCATCAATGATACCTGATGCATGTGGCTCAACAATCTGTGCGCCATCCGCAAAGTACGCCTTGAACCCATTGTCATGTGGAGGATTATGAGAAGCAGTCAATACAACTCCTGCATCAGCGTTAAGAGCACGTACCGCGTAAGACAGCTGCGGAGTAGAGCGAGGTCCATCGAAGAGGTAAGCATCACAGCCTAAGTCAGCACAGACTTGACCACAGTAAGCCGCGAAGTCTTTTGAGAAATGTCGTGAGTCATGTGCAATCGCGATCGATGGCTTCTTACCTGCTGGCGCCTGAGTCTTAAGGTACGCGATCATTCCTTGGATCGCCTTACCTACATTGTAATAATTCATGCTAGCAGTACCGACACATGGGTGCTCTGGACATGCCACTCCGTTTCCTTGCTCGATCGATGTAATGACCTTCCCGATCGTACGACCACGGAGACCACCTGTCCCGAACGCCATCGTCTTATAGAACCGGTCATTCAGCTCCTCCCATTCCTTCTTCTCCACCAACTCAGAGATCACCGCATCTGCTAGGTCGGACGTGCCTAACATCTTCTGGATATTCTCTAGTGATGATGCGAGGAGTACTCCCTCACTAACAGCTGTTTGCAGTTCTGTATTCATATCGAGCATAACTTCAGTCATTCTTTATCTAGTTATTAACCAAATACAAAACATTGGTGAAAAAATATCAAGACAACTTTGTCACTTTTACTCACTCTAAAACACCTCGCCCCACATAATATTCATCACAAAGAACAATCCTGCTTCTCGAAGTAATCTGTCGCCTTTGCCACAGGATCATCGGTTCCCCAGTCAATCGTCTTGTCCGCGCGAGCCAACTTTGGAACATGCTTAGAGCAATGAATGTACGCCTCCTCAATAGAGATCACTACCCACCGCTCAATAATGCGCCCCTCATCATCCTGTAACACTGCTCGGTAATGCTCAGGCAACTTCGCTGGCTGATAGCTCTGAGCCTTCCCATTCACATGCAACCCGACAGTCGAGTCGAAGAAGTCGATAAATACTAAGCCAATATTAGGGTTCTCCAAGATATTCCCAAGGGAAGCAAAGACTCCGTTACCCCGATAGTCAGGAAAAGCCAACGTCTGCTCATCAATCACTCTGACGAATCCACGCTTACCAAATCGAGGAGAACAATCACACTGCCCCTGTGCATCTGCCGTCGCCATGAAAACCATCTCCTGTCTCCCTATGAGTTCAACCATCTTAGCACTAAGACGGTCTTTCATTTGCCTATCATAGAATTTGCTCGCCCGCTCATAGGAGCCCATCTCACGTTGTAACTCTCTCTCACCTGCGTCTTCAGATATCATCATGAACACAATTCATCAAAAACATGAATTGTCAAGAAGCTCACATCCAGTCTCTCCACCCCTGTCGCCGATCAGTAATGAAGGAGTCCTTTTGCGCAAAGATACAGGCTAAGAGTTTTTCACACTCGAGCTGTATAAATCTCCTAAGAACCAAGGAAGAACATTATCCTCTTCACTCCAAGATCTTAAGCGCCTCTGCTTCTGTAAAACCGCGGGCAATGAGTTTTTTCAAAGCTTCTTGCAACCCTTGCTCTCTTCCTTCTTCTAGCCCCTCTTCGCGTCCTTGTTCACGTCCTTCTTCTAGACCTTGCTCTCTGCCCTCTTCCTTACCTTCATTATAAGCAGAGTTGACCACATTATTGAGGTCTCGGTACACCTTCAGGCTTTGTTGGTAGCGCTGATGCTCCTCGGTGTTCATGAGCGGGATTTTGGCTTTTTCAAAAGCGGTCTCAAAGGCTGCACGCCCCATAAAAATATGAGGTATCTCTTCGAGGTCTTCTAGATTCTTAAGGAAGTAGAGCCACAACTCTTTTTTATCACTCAGCTCGCCTACCTCTTTGTTAAACTTCGGCATTTCTACCGTAATAAAGGTCAACTTGTCATAGAAGGGCTGGTTGTGCTGATCCTTTAGGCT
>WTJZ01000121.1 GCA_011524615.1 Akkermansiaceae bacterium
TTATTGAGAGAGCGTGATTCTGTATCTGCGGAAGAGCGTGCACAGAAGTTAGATCAAGCCGAGTACTTGATGTCCCGAGCTCTCGAACAGCATCCTTATCGCTTACCGGTACTGGTGAATCAAGCCTTTATCAAAGTCGAAAAAGGAGAATTCGACCAAGCAGAAAGTCTTATCTCACAAGCATTTGATATGAGTAACGAACGCTGGAAAGCTTATGAAGTAGGGCGGGCAGCAGAATTGTATCTCTTTCACAAGGGGCAGGAGTTGTGGTTCTCTCGCCAAGCCCCCTTAGCACGAGCGTATTTTGAAAAGGCTCTGCTCTATAATATGAAGGGAAAAAGAGGGTTAAGAAATGATCCTAATCATTTGAAACGTAGAAAACGAATACAGGTAAACCTGAAAATTCTTGATAAAGGAGGCATTCAAGCACAAGAGGGGTGTGTCTTTTTTGGAGGTAGAGGACTTTAAACGGAGCATCATATGACGAAAAACGGAATCTCAATCCAGATCTTACAAATTATCGACGGGCTCTTAGTGTGCTTCGCTTATTGGTTAGTCTCGAATACAAGGGACCCATTTCGAGCCTTAATTGGGCTGTCGGAAGCTCAGAACAATATCCACGAGGAAATTGGGTACACCTTAGCGATTGCGATTCCCTTGGTTCCGCTGGTGCTGGAAGGGACAGGCTTTTATCGCCTTATGGGAGGATTACGACGCTCACTGAGATGTATCATTACTGGGATGATCTTGAGTAGTGTGGCGATGACGGTGGTCATGGTCCTAATGAAGGTGCAGGCCGAAAGCCGTTATCTCTATCTAGGTGTCCCTGCGGTTCTCTCGACGATGTTATTCTTTAGGAGTTGGTTACTCTTTGCTTACCGTAAGAGAAGGTCTTGTCATAATGCGCGTCAATATGCGGTGCAATTAGTAGGCAATGACGAGGAGGTAGAAGACTTTATCGCGAACCTTGAGGAAGATGAGATCTTTGCGTGGGATCTACAGCCTGCTATTGATATGGAAAAGGTGAGGGTGCCTGAGTTAGTGGGCATTCTTAAGGAACGGTCAGTGGCCAAGGTGGTGTTCTTATCTGGTAAGACCGAGTTCAGCCGCTTAAGCCGTGCGATGGAGGTCTGTGAATCCATGGGGCTAGAGGCCATGGTTGTAACAGACTTCTTGAGGGCGAAGATCTCCATTCCGGAGATGGAGAAGATTGGTGGGAAGACGGTGATTTCGCTTCGTTCGACACCTTCGATCTCGTACTCGATCATTGCTAAGAAGATCCTAGATCGAGTAGGGGCGGCGTGTCTGATCGTGGCAACATTACCCTTATGGATCTTTGCTGCCATTGGTATTCGTCTTAAGAGTCCGAAGGGGCCAGTCTTCTTTAAGCAAAAGAGAGCTGGATTATATGGGCGCCCCTTTACAATGTGGAAGTTCCGTACAATGCACCCTGATGCGGAGGCCATGCTGGCTAAGGTAAAAGAGGATGTGGGGAATGAAATGGATGGACCGGTCTTCAAGCTAGAAAAGGATCCACGTGTCTTTGGTTTTGGTGACTTCTTGAGACGGACTTCGATTGATGAGTTGCCCCAGTTGATCAATGTCCTCTTTGGTGAGATCAGTTTAGTTGGTCCTAGACCGCTACCGCTCTATGAGGTAGAGGAGTTCCAGAAGTCGGAGCATCGTCGTAGACTCAGTGTCAAACCTGGGATTACCTGCTTCTGGCAAGCAGGTGGACGTAACTCGATTACAAGCTTCGAGGAGTGGGTCGAGATGGATCTCCGATATATAGATAACTGGTCTTTCTTTCTTGATATTAAGATCTTACTGATGACGATTCCTGCTGTTCTGCTCAGCCGTGGAGCAAAATAGAATTTTTAGCTAGGAATTCCCCTAGAGATATAACACAACGATCATGATGAAACTAATTAGTGGTTCTGCGCACACCGAACTAGCGAAGGAAGTAGCCGAGGCAACAGGTATGCCTCTGACGGATGTTACGATCTCGGCCTTTCCTGATGGAGAGACACTCGTCCAGATCAACGAGAATATCCGTGGACAAGATGTCTTCATTATCCAACCGACATGTCCTCCTACGAACCATAATTTGATGGAACTCCTCATCACCGTCGATGCTGCTCGCCGTGCGAGTGCGAGAAGCATTACTGCTGTGATCCCATTCTTCGGCTACGCGCGTCAGGACCGTAAGGATAAGTCCCGCATGCCTATTACGGCTAAGTTAGTAGCGAATTTGATCCAGGCCGCAGGTATTAACCGCGTGATTACGCTCGACCTTCATGCTGCACAGATTCAAGGGTTCTTCGATATTCCAGTAGATCACCTCTCAGCAGAGCCTACGCTCGTACGTTACATCTGGGAGAAGTTAGATGGTAATACTGAAAATCTTACTGTTGTTTCTCCTGACGTAGGAGCGGTGAAGTTAGCGAAGCAGTACTCTCAGTCCCTCAAGTCAGAGTTCGCTATTGTAGCAAAACACCGCGTAAGTGCGACCCAAGTGGAGGCCATGAATGTGATTGGTGATGTCGAAGGTCGCGACGTATTCATCATTGACGATATGACAGAGACCGCAGGTACTCTCTGTGCCGCGGCTAAGATGCTCAAGGATAGTGGAGCTAACCGCATCTTCGCAGGCGTATCACATGCTGTGATCGGAGAAATGGGACATCGTAGAATCGAGGATTCCCCGATTGAGGAGGTGATTACGACGAACTCTACTCCAGTGAAAGAAACGTCTAAGGTGAAACCTCTTTCGATCGCTCCATTCTTAGGAGAAGCGATCGTGCGTATTAATAGTGGTAAATCCGTGAGTTCATTGTTTGACATTGATCTTCCCACACGCTAAGCAAACTCTCTAACCCGGCGCAAAAACGTCGATTTAACCCCCTTATTTATTATGTCAGAAAGAACAATTATTGCTGAAGCGCGTAAGCGTACAGGTTCAGGTGTCCTTAACGAGATGCGTCGTGAAGGTCTTATCCCATGTGTAGTATACGGATCAGGTGCTGAGAACCAGAACCTCAAGGTTAACTACAAAGCGTTTCACGATATCCTTAAAGACGCTCCATCATCGAACATCCTCATCGACCTCGATATCGATGGCGGTAAGCAACAAGTGTTCATCCAAGACATCCAGTTCAACGACCTCAAGCAAGAGATCGTACACGTTGACTTCCTTGCAGTGAACGACACAACAGAAATTAAGGCTGAGATCCCAGTAGTACTTACAGGTGATCCTAAGGGTGTTAAAGTTGGTGGTCTTCTTGAGCAACTCCTCTACACAGTTCCAGTGAAGTGTCTTCCAAAAGACCTCCCTGAGACGATCTCTACAGATGTAGCTCACCTTGCAGTAAGTGAAGCTCACCACATCGGTGAAATGGAATTCCCAGAGGGTGTTACTCCTCGTCTCCATGAGAAAGTCGTTGTTGCTCTCGTTGCTAAGACGCGTGCAGCTCAGTCTATGGCTGCATCTGGAGAGGAATAAGCTTAGCTTTCCTAAAGCAAATTATTACCTTAAAAAACCTGAAGTGGCTTGTGCCCTTCAGGTTTTTTTGTGCACATTGGGTACATGGACGAGCCAATAGTTGAACAAGAGCCAGAAGTAGTAGAGCTCGCCCCGGCGATCAGGATGGTGGTTGGCTTGGGGAACCCAGGGAAGCAGTATCAGGGCACTCGACATAATGTAGGCTTTGAGGTTGTGGATCAATTGTTACTAGGAACGGGGGTAGAACTAAAGCGGGAGAAGAAGTGGATGTGTGAGATGGCGAAACTGGGGAGCGTCTATGTCGTTAAGCCCTTAACCTTTATGAATGATAGTGGGAGAACTGTTGGTGGGTTAGCGAAGTTTTATAATCTAGATCCACAAGAGATCTTAGTGATCACAGATGACATTACACTCGAGACTGGATCAATTAGGATTCGGCAAAAAGGAAGCCATGCGGGGCAAAACGGAGTCCGTTCCATTATTCAGCATCTCGGGGCCAAGGACTTCCCTCGGCTCAAGCTTGGGGTGGGGAAATGCTCCGGCGCGAAGCTTACGGGGCATGTTCTGGGGAAATTTCCCCCATTTGAGCGAGAAGTTGTTGAAAACATGCTTGCAAGTGCTACGCAAGCTGTTCAAGTTTGTCTCTCTAACGGTATTGAAGCGGCCGCAAACCAGTTCAATATCACTATAAAGTCTCCTAAAGAAGAAAAAGCATGAGCAGAAAATACGAAGCCCTCATCGTTGTAGATACAAAAGGTAAAGAACAATCAATTCAAGAGTTCCAAGACGCTATCGGTAAAGATATGGAGTCTGAGGGAGCTAAGCTTGGAAAAGTAGAAGCACTTGGTCGTAAGACATTTGCTTACAACGCTCGTAAACTCGACGGCGCGCAATACATCAACTACTTCTTCGAAGCTGATCCATCAGCAATCGACGGAATCAAAGCAAAACTCGCTCTCAATGCTGACATCTACCTTCAGTATTACCAGCGTATCGACGGTTAATTCTCTAACCTAACTCACAGTTATTATGGGTGATTTCAATAAAGTCATGGTATTAGGGCGTCTCACAAGAGACCCTGAAGTTCGCTATACTCCGAGTGGAACACCTGTATGTGATATCGGTATCGCAGTGGGTCGCAGAATAGGTGGTGGAGACTCCGGTACGGAGCGCCGAGAGGAGACCACATACGTTGATGTGACCCTCTGGAGACGCCAAGCGGAACTCGCAGGTCAATACCTAGCTAAGGGACGCGAAATATTCATCGAAGGCCGTCTGGAAATGGACAGCTGGGAGGATAGAAACACTGGCCAAAAGCGCACGAAACTCAAGGTCGTCTGTGAGAACATGCAGTTCGTCGGAGGTGGCGGAGGCGCCGCTGGTGGCAATAGACCTGCAGGTGGACAGCAATACGGTGGAGGCAACAACTACCAACAAGGTGGCGGTTACCAATCAGCCCCTGCACAGAATGACGGTGGCTACGGAGGTGGTTACCAGTCAGCTCCTCAGCAGAGCTACAATCAAGCTCCTCCGCAAGAATCCGCTCCAATGGAGCCTCAATTCGAGCCAGAGGATGACGACGATATCCCGTTCTGAT
>WTJZ01000115.1:0-5583 GCA_011524615.1 Akkermansiaceae bacterium
GTGGTGCTAAGTACGCAGAACTCTCAGAAGAAGAGAAATCAGCGACACTTATCGAAGTTCTCCCATGGCTCCGTGGTCAAGTATCACAGTACAAGCGTTTCATCGGAACAGTTCAGTCAGACGCGAACATCCTCCGTTTCGTTAACTCAAACGACGCAGAACGCCTCGCAGAACTCGGAACGTCATGCCCTGACCACTTCCTCCGTACTAAGATCAAGCCTCTCTACGTAGATTGGAACCCACAATCAGAAGACGTAGCTACTCTTAAGACTAAGCTTGCAGAAGGTCTTGAGAAGTACCGTGAAGACTACGCAGCATACTACAACGCATGTAAGCGTGAGGACTCACCAGCAATGCGTGACCCTAACCCAACAGTAATCCTTATCCCTGGTATCGGTATGGTTGCATGGGGTAAAAACAAGTCAGAGTCTCGTGTTACAGCTGAGTTCTACAACTGTGCAGTAGAAGTTATGCGTGGATCAGAAGCGATCTCTGAGTACATCGCTCTTCCACAACAAGAAGCATTCGACATCGAATACTGGGCACTTGAAGAAGCTAAGCTTCAGCGTATGCCAGCTGAGAAAGAATTCGCTCGTAACGTAGTAGTCGTTATCGGTGGTGGTTCAGGTATCGGTAAAGCAGTATGTCACCGTGTTGCCAAAGAAGGTGCACACGTTGTATCTGTTGACCTTCGTCTCGACGCAGCTCAATCAACAGCTGATGAGCTCACAGCGATCTACGGTCAAGGCATCGGTGTTGCAGGAACAGGCATCTCAGGATGTGGTCCAGCAATCGGCCTCGAAGCAAACATCACAGACCGTGCTGCGATCAAGTACATGTTCGAGCAAGTTGTACTCGCATACGGTGGTATCGATAACGTTATCGTTACAGCTGGTCTCTTCGCTGCTCCAGACAAGGACGGAAACTTCGACGACAAGATGTGGGATCTCTCATACGCTATCAACGTCATCGGACAAGCTAAGGTTGCTGAAGAAGCTGGTAAGATCTTCAAGCCACAAGGTCTTCGTGGTTCACTCGTTCTTACAACGTCTGTTAACGCTGTTGTTGCTAAGAAAGGATCTGTTGCATATGACACCTCTAAGGCTGCTGCTAACCACCTCATCCGTGAGATGGCTATGGAACTCTCACCACTCGTTCGTGTAAACGGACTCGCACCTGCTACAGTTGTTAAAGGTTCTACAATGTTCCCTAAAGATCGTGTAATGGCTTCCCTTAAGAAGTATGGCATCGACTTCGATGACTCAGAGGACGCTGACTCACTTCGTGACAAGCTCTCACGCTTCTACGCTAGCCGTACTCTCACGAACAACCCTATTACTCCTGATGACCAAGCAGAAGCTGCATACCTCATGCTTTCTGAGCGTCTCAGTAAGACAACAGGTCAAGTAATCAGTGTTGACGGTGGTCTTCACGAAGCATTCCTCCGATAATGCTACTTGGTGAGTAGATCCCTGCTCACCATATTATACACTGCTACGAGTTGGCAACATACTGTAGCAGTTAAACATCACTTTGTTTGCCATATTAATGACACCATTAAGAAACCGTTGGGGGGCGCCCCAACGGTTTTTTCATTTTACGCCACCTGCACTGTACTCATTCCTTCAGAGTCGAGAGTCTCAGCCTCATCTCACTTCGCTCTGACGACCTCTTAATCAAATTTTTTCATTCATCTCGACTTATTTAAACTCGGAGAGACAAAAATTTTCACAAAATTGTACAAAGGTGCTGAGTAAGGAGCATAAAGATTAAATTCATGCAATTTAAAGATAGTATTCCTTCCTCGACTGCGTAATGTTTTCCACAATGAAAAAGCATATCGCTCTCATAGCTAGTCTCGTCATGGGCTCAGCTGCTGTCCAAGCGGCTGAGATGAACGA
Source organism: Akkermansiaceae bacterium (assembly GCA_011524615.1). Classification (GTDB taxonomy): domain Bacteria; phylum Verrucomicrobiota; class Verrucomicrobiia; order Verrucomicrobiales; family Akkermansiaceae; genus WTJZ01. The sequence goes on from WTJZ01000115.1 coordinate 1,902, forward strand.
GATGTGGGGAAAAAGTGAAACCATTAAAGTACGTCCCAAAGATGCGGCACGTGGGCAACTCTTCGATGAAGGGAACTACGCCATGTTCATTCACTGGGGACTCTATTCTCAGCTTGCCAATAAGGTAGATGGAAAAACATATTACGGTATCGGTGAGTGGATCATGCACCCACGTATGGCGAACATCTCACCAGAGAAGTATAAGGAACTCGCTAAGACCTTTAACCCAACAGAATTTAACGCGAAGGAAATCGTACAACTCGCAGTAGACGCGGGAATGAAGTACATCATCATCACGTCAAAGCACCATGACGGATTTGCCCTCTATGACTCTAAGGCAAATGACTTTAACGTAACGAAAGCTACGCCATGGGGAATCGACCCGATGAAGGAGCTCGTGAAGGAGTGTGAAGAAGCAGGAATCGGCTTTGGCTTCTACTACTCACATAACCAAGACTGGACTTACCCTGGTGGTAACGGCGGTCCTACAAAGGACGCCGCAGGCAATGAAAAAGCATTCGAAGACTACTTCTACGAGAAGTGTCTCCCTCAAGTAGAGGAGATCACCACTCAATACGGCCAAATCGAACTCGTCTGGTTCGACACACCAGGCGGCATGCCGAAGAAATACGTTGAAGAACTCGTTAAGGTAGTTCGCAAGAACCAGCCAAACGCGCTCGTCTCAGGACGTGCTGGACACAACCTCGGAGACTACCAATCACTTGGTGATATGGAAGTACCTACCCGTAACGTAGAAGGAATGTGGGAAGCGGTTGATACAACGAATGACTCATGGGCATTCGCATGGTATGACGAATACTGGAAGACGCCTAAGGAAATCCTCAAGCGTGTCACCGCATGTGTTGCTCGTGGCGGCACATACATGTTCAACATCGGTCCTGATGGATCAGGTGCGGTACCAGAGCGTGCTAAAACGATCCTCCGCGAGTCAGGTAAGTGGATCCGTAAGTACCCACAAGTCGTGTACGACGCAGGAGCATCCCCTTACGGACATGCTCTCCCATGGGGTGATGTTACGACCCAAGGCAATACACTCCAACTCTGTGTTCTCGAATGGCCACGTGATGGTAAGCTCTATCTCCCAGGCCTCCAAAACAAGGTGAAGTCTGTTAAACTCCTCAATAATGGAGAGAAGGAAAGCCTCGTCTTCACAAAAGAAGGCACCGCTACAGTGATCGCTGTTCCATATAAGGCTCCTGAGAAGCTCGCTTCTGTAATCGAAGTAGAAGTCGAAGGTGAGCCAAAAGCAGACCAGACCTTTGCTCTCGACCCAGAGCTCAAGACGTCAATCTTAGCAGAATTCTCTACTACTGAGGGAACCGTCTCACACCATGAGCACCGCTGGATGGAGAAGTTCGGAGAGTGGAAAGTTGCTCACACCTACAACAAGTGGGGTGAAGATGGGCGCGCTGTCTTCGAAGTAGATGTACTCAAGGCTGGTGACTACAACGCATCACTCACCTACACCGGTGAAGGTCGCCTCGTATGGGGAGTAGAAGTTGTCGGTGGTGAAAAGATTCAAAACGAGCAAAACTCATCACACAACTACCAAGAGTTCCCAATGGGCTGGATTAACTTCCCTAAACCAGGGCGTTACACGATCAAAGTGGCATGCCTAGAAGAAGGTAAGGAAAAGGCTGCACTCTCAGCGCTCCACTTCGAGCCAATGATCCTCGAAGACTAATCACCCTCTTCACATATTATCACTCAAAAAGCACTTCATTCCATGGAGTGCTTTTTTGCTTTGTAAGAGAAGTTGCAGATGGGACGAGAATCTACCTTTACTCAAGAACTAAGAACCCAGACACCTGCCCCACATTCACGAGCCTTTCTCTGTTACTCGTTGAATAATGGGTACAGTAAACTGCTGAAATCGTATGCTTGCACGCTCTATGAAGAGCCTTACTAGCACGGCGTCCCTACTCCCAGAGAAATGACTGCTCTGACGCTAATACTCGTCCATTCTGCTTTACCTCTGCCTGCCACGCTAACACCTTACCGCGTTGCAGGTATTCATCACCAGTGATCGCGAATTCGACCTTTCCCTTACGAGCAGACACTTCCTGTGATTTGCTCTGAATCTCTTGCCCAGTCTTAGCCTGACGGTAATTCAGCTCTACCACCACTGTTCCACGCTGATCATCCGCAATGCTCGTAGACCATCGGCATACGTAGTATTGCCCTAACTTGTCTCGATATTCTTGAGAGGAGACTGCATTTCCAAACCTATACTTAGTCTCAGCCTTAATCGCATCTACATTCTGGATAGCCATTTGGCGATCACGCAGATGGAATTGTGCCACAGTAAACTTACTACAACTAGAGAGTAATACTGAGACGGAGAGGATGGATAAGAATCTCATAGCTCCGTTTTAAAGCTATCCACCGCTAAATTGCGAAGCTTTTTTACACCATTTGGCAGTTTGACATTACCTCAAATTGTGTACACTACAAGCGATCACGAATGAATGAGTTAGTAAAAGAGCGCCTGAATGAATACGTCGCATCACAAGGCCTAAGGCAGACGAACCAGCGTAATGAGATCGTCTCTGTCATTTACTCTGAGACAGAGCATTTCACTGTTGAAGACCTCTTTGACCGACTCAGAGGACAAGGCATCAAAGCCTCTAGAGCGACGGTCTACCGCACGCTCAAGCTACTCGTCGAAGCGGAAATGCTTGTCGAGATCGATCTTGGTGATGACCTCACCACCTATGATCCTAACTTTATGGAAAACCCCGTTCATAACCACTTAGTCTGTATCGACTGTGGTAAGGTAACGGAGTTCGAAGACTCCCACCTAGAGACGCTCAACGACTGCCTCACTCGCCGCCTCGGCTTCCGTGCTGTGAAAAAGTCGCTACGTATTGAAGCCTGTTGCGAAAAGCTCCGTGCCTCTGGATCGTGCCCGAATCTGATCGCGGCACGCCTCAATAAGAAACGCCTCCCCAACCGGAAAAAGTAAGAGTCATCTCATTAAGTTAAGGTGTGCACTACATCAGCGTACTCATCCCGCAGAGACCAAAGACTATTGAGTTGCTGCAAATACATGCACGGACGACACCTGACCTTCTGCCATACTAAAGCCAACTCCTTGTGAAGCACTACAATAAAAGTGATACCCAAACTTGTCATAGTGGGGCTGAGAGCTTTTTAGATCACTGAATTGCCTCATCAAGGGTTCAATATTAGACCCGATCACCTGTCGTCCTGCGAGGGTATATTCCGGCGAGCGTACAGCAACATGATTTATTACGCCATAAGGGTCTGTGAAGACGAGGATTTCATCATCAGAGTAATCTACACTCTTAGCGCCTAATACATATTTCCCTATGCGTTCCCCAGGAACGATCACCTTGCTCTCGTCACAACCAACCAAGGCTGAAGCAATAAGTATAAGGTATCGCTTCAACATGATTCCGTCACTACCATTTTGGATCAAAAGAAACGCTCAGTGCCTGCACACTGAGCGTATTTCATTTCTAACTATTCTCTCGAGAGAGATTGGTTACCCAATCTTCTCTGCTCCGAAGTAAGGCTGTAGTGCCTCAGGGATTAAGATAGAACCATCAGCCTGCTGATATTGCTCGAGAAGAGCAACATAGAGACGAGGAAGAGCGGTACCCGACCCGTTCAAGGTGTGACAGAAGTTATTCTTACC
>WTJZ01000115.1:5683-7552 GCA_011524615.1 Akkermansiaceae bacterium
ATGATGCCCTTATTATCGCGCCCAGCACTACCTGCTTCACGACGGAAACAAGGAGTATGAGCACACATCTTGATCGGGAGTTCCGCTTCCTTCAGGAGGGTGTCACGATAGATGTTCGTCACTGGCACCTCTGCGGTAGGCGCGAGATAGAGTCCATCGCGTTCGAGACCATACATATCGTCTTCGAACTTTGGTAACTGACCTGTACCGATCATGCTCTCACGACGAATGAGGTGAGGTACGTTCACCTCTTGGTAACCATTCTCCTCTGACTGCGTATTCAGGAGGAAGTTAATGAGTGCACGCTCTAGGCGCGCCCCTTGACCACGATAGAGAGCAAACCCACTGCCTGTCACTTTAGCCGCCGCCTCGAAGTCAATGAGTCCATGCTGCTCTGCAAGCTCGAGATGATCCTTAGGCTCAGCAATCTCAGGCTTTTCTCCCCAGACCTTAGTCTCAGGGTTCTGCTCCTCATCTTCACCAATAGGACACTCAGCGTGAGGAAGGTTAGGAATAGAGAGGAGGAGTTCCGTCTGACGATCTCCCGCCTTACTAGACTCTTCATCGAGAGACTTGATCTCTTCACCGATCGCCTTCACCTCAGACTCGATGAGAGAGGTGTCTTCTCCTTGTCCGCGTAATGCACCAATCTGCTTGGACTTGCTCTTACGCTGGGATTGTAATTCTTGTTTTTTAGTCTCAGCTGCACGTCGGGTTTCATCACACGCGAGTACCTCTTCTACGAGGTTAGCAGCATCACTGTATCGAGTTTCCAGGCGCTTCTTGACCGCCTCGGCATCTTCACGGAATAATCGAATGTCTAACATGACTGCCCTGCTCTTAGGTCATCCTGTCACTCTCATAAAGCAAAATCTCACCTTATATTCACCCGCCTTGTAGATTCTTAATCAATGCGACAGATTGTCGTCCGCTCTCTATGAGCTTCTCATATCTCTGAGATGGAATACGGTCGAGCGCAACAGGCTCGTAATGTAATTGTCGTTCGAAAAACCCCCCTGCATCTGTAGAGAGAGCAAAGATCTGAGAGAACCCTCGCTCGCGCGCCTCACCTTCTGCAAAGGAGACTAATTCATTGCCGTATCCGAGCCCCTTATGACTCTCCTTGACGAATAAGCAAGCGAGCTCACAAATCGAGTCTCCGTATGAATGTAGCGCTACCGAGCCAACCACATTACCATCGATCGTCATCACAAAGTAGTCACCCAGCTGTTGCTCGACCTCCTCGTAGCCCCTAGGCACTAGATGTTGCGCCCGGACAGAACGCCCGATGATCGCAAGAAGTTCTGGGATATCCTCTTGTGAGAGCGCTCGGATCTCTTGGTAGGAATCCGCATAAATCATCACGCCCACCCCTTCATTAGAGAAGAGCTCCTTACTCAGGCACCCAAGCATCTTACCATCGAGTAAGTGCACCCGATTGATCCCTCGCTCTACCGCTTGGACAGCCCAATACGCCTTCTCATGAGAATCAGTCAATAAGTCACGAGCATCATCTAGACTGAGAGCTCCGCTCCATTCGGCTGGGTAATCATCCCCCCCACCGAGATAGAGAACCTTATTGGCTTGCACCTCTAGTGCGAGAGAGACTAGTTGCTCATCAATGGCTCCATGCCTCGACACCAGTGCAGCCTGACCTCGTGCCAGTACAGCGCTAGCCGTCTCTACTGTCGCCACCGAGAGCTTGAACTCGAGTTCAGCGGCCCAATCAAGGAGATCCTCCTGCGCCACTCCAGAATAAGCGACCACCAACTTAACCCCGATCCGCTGAAGGCTAATCAGATCCAGTAACACCTCCGCCATCACTAGGTCGGGTAAGGTCTGATTATCGATGGCTACAACAAAGACCTT
>WTJZ01000115.1:7652-15443 GCA_011524615.1 Akkermansiaceae bacterium
GCCAGATACTCGGCCACTCCCTCCGTAAACCAACCGCGGGAACCTTCAGCATAATACGGTCGGTCTGTCAGACTATGGACGATCTCATGCGAGAGTGTCTTATTGGACCCATCATAGTCGACCGTGTAACGAGACCCTGACTTCTTCACTCCCACGCTGGTGAGAGGCACCATCACCACATCTGCACGGGACATGAAGACCCCTGCAGACCCCTCAGGTCCTCCATTGATATGATAGTCCTGGAGTTCCCCAAATAGTAGAATCTTATGCCGTTGCTCCTCCTGTGTACGTGCCATCGAGAGCGGGGTCGCCGCGATATAGGCATGAGTAGACTCGAAGTACCAAGCAAACTTCTTCACGAGCGACTTCGTAAGCTCCACGTCACTATGGAACTCAAAGTGGGGGCTCAGATAGACATAGGGATGATCGGCGCTCTGACTCGTAGTTGCCTCGATCTCAAAGGACTTAGAATCGGTCTTCACACTACTCGGCCACGGTTCATCCCAGTTCTCCCAAGTGGCCTTTGAACGACCAGCCCCTCTTCCCTCAGACTTCTCTTGCACAGACTCCCGCAGATACGCTTGATCCTTCTCGGAAAGTTGTTGCACCTTAAGCTGGAGTTGCTTTCCCCCAGACATCTCTAGCGTCACAACCTCGCCCTCGTAGCTGACTAACTCTGCCTCAATCTGTGACCCCACCGCACTGGTCCATACTCGCCCAGCTCCTGAGAGCACTCCTCCGCTGAGCACCGCTAACACGATAGCTAATTCCTTCATAGCACTCATAGTTGCCCTCATTTAGCATAGATAGCAACCTCTTTTATACATATCCCGCTAATGACGTCATCTAGATGTCTGCAGACTGAGCGGAGCATAATGAACGAGACCTACCGCCCCCATCCCAGCTCTACATGAAGGCTAACACAGACTGATGTTGTTTACTCGCTAGGGCTCCCTCATAGAGCATCACCCACACCTGTCGCTCGCGACAAAAGGCATGACTCTCATCAGCACAAACCTCCCCGCATACCGACGCCCTCTCCAAGCTAATGTCCAAAAAGGGAGCAATCTGCTCTAACTCCTGCAATAACATCACACTAGAGCCCAAGATCCCACCCGTAATGTGCTCATCGATGAGAGGTGCGGAAAAGTCTAAGGGAACATAATACCCCTCCGCATCCGAATGACATAACAGATGGGAGTCCAGCATCATGTAGGCTTCTTCCACGATGCATTCCTCCTCCTCACTCATCTGATCCCCGACCAGTGGAGTCACCTCTAATCCTGCCCTCATCAGAGCATAGATCCGTCTCAGGTAATGTAAGTAGGAATAGGGAATGCTGCATAATCCTCTATGATGAACCTTCCCAATAATCTCAGGTTCCACGTGATAGCCTACTCCATGCCGCTGAAGCACCACATTAACCTTCTCCATTTCTTCACGAAACCACCTTGCCCCCTCTCCATCACTTAAGATAAGCTCTGCTAGCCCCCCTACTACCACTGATAATCCCATAAAAAAACGCTAGAAAAGCGCTCCAGAGCCTATCAAGCGCAAAAGCATGGTTATGACAAATAATCAGGATATTCATCATTCCTCCTCGATTGATCAAAAATTTTTTCCTATATACGCATAATCGTTGATATGATTTATACTCAACCCACAAATTCTTAGTAAAAATATCATCTCCGTAAAATGAAGACTCTAGCCCTCATTGAGAGCATCCAGTATATGGAGAGCTCGGATTTACTCCTCATCAGATTTCATGGTATTGAGAGTCTCCATATCGTTGATCACGCCAGTGACTCCATTCGGGCTATCAAAGAATCAAGTCACCCTCGGACGACGATCTGGCGAGATCTCTCATATAGTTCTAGCACGCTCATCCTACCACACATTGCGCTCACCCTCACTGCAGATCAACTCTATGACCTGGTCTATAAACAAAAAGCAGGCGCCCCACGAGATAGTGAACGCCTGATCTAAATGCGTTGCCCCTACGCAAACATGGGGCAAATCTTGAGCGTATACGATCCAGCATTACCCCAGATCTCGGACCCACTCGGTAGAACGCTTCTCTCGAAGAGCTCCAGCCTTACGTACATGACCGTCATCGCTCATCTCTGGGTATTCGATAAAGATCGCCCCCATTAACCTCTCTCCCGTAGAAATCCCTAAATGATCAAAGAATGCCGGGGTGCGCAACACACCACCACTTGACCAGTAATTCCCCATCCCGTGCCCTGTGAGGAGGAGGAGTAAGTTCTGAGTCATCGCAGATGTGGCAGCGATGTGTTCCTCTTCGATCACTCGTTGCTTCTCTTCCTCCGCGCCAGGGAATTCTGGCAACCAAGTAATGAGCACGAGAGCCGAACAGGCAGCACAGAGCTGAGGGATCTTGGTCTTGTCTCCTAATTCCTCGCTTAAGTACGTCGCCAGTGCATTCGTCTGCTCATTCCAGAGGTGATAGGCACGCCATGGCTCCGCGATCTCCTTCGATCGAGGATAATGAAAGGGTGCCATGCCGGCGGCTAAGACTGCCTCACGTACTTGGGCGTCACGAATCATAGCGACCTCAGTAGGAACTACTGTAGGCTCATCTACTGTTCCTAACACCTTTACCGTCCGGCGCTCTCGAACTACTCTATAGAGGTCATCGATATTCATCACTCCTGACTACGGGCTCAGGCTCGAACATGCACGCAAAAAAGACCTCTCATCTCTAGAGGACTGGAGGGTGCTCCTTAATGAAGGCGCATACCTCGTCGACCTCATCCGTGAGCAACATATAGTCCTCATACTTCTTGCCTGTCGCCTGACGCTTGAGACAATCGAAGATGAGCGTATCATCTGAGAAGTGCTTCTTACCGAGGAAGACCATCGGACTCACGAAGTCAAAGGTGCGATAGTGATTCTGTGTCGCATCCATGAATACCTCTTGCGTCGTACCAGCGCTACCAGGAGAGAAGATCACCCCATAGAGAGACACCGCCAATAACCCATCCTCTCGGAGACTGTTAGAGAAGTACTTAGCGATCTGGAGGGAAAAGAGGTTCGACGGCTCATGTCCGTAGAACCAAGTCGGAATCGCGAGACTAGAAGTGCCATGAGGGTAATCATTGACGACGGCTACTGCGAGACGTGAGTACCCCTCGTCCTTGTAGGTAGGAGCTTGCTTCAGACGGTCAATCGCGTCGAGTAAGTCCTGTTCCTCGTAATGAGCAAAGTAGGCGCCTAGGTTCCCCGCCTCCATCATGCCTGGCCCACCACCTGTGGCGATGTAGTACCCTTCCTTAGTCAGGCGTCGCGCCATGAGCGCCACCTTTGCGTAATATGGATCTGTACGTGGAGTAGAGTGTCCGCCCATGATTCCGATCACCTTCTTCTTACCATCTCGCTCCGTTCTCCCCTCTAACAGGTCATTCAGAGCATCATCGATCGCATGGTCGTGGAGTCGCATGGCCAATGACTCCATCACACTGACTCCCTCCCGACCGTATTTCTCAAAGTGATTATAGATCTCTAGATCCTTACTATTATCCTCATCAGGACTCCACCCCTGCATCAGTTCCTGACGTGAATACAGTAGGCCTCGATACGGCTTATAGGGTAAGTGCGGTAATTTCGGGAATATGAGAGCTCCCTTTTCGATCAACTCGTAGGCATTAAACCCTTCCGGAAAGGTACATCCCAGGAACACAGTGTTATCACATTCTACTTCAGAAAAGTCTAATTGCGAGAGATCCAGCCCCTGTATGACTGAGTGGCTCAAGTTGTTACCTTGTCTTGATAATACGGCGCGGGTGTCGATCTCTCTTAGTCTTCTCTGTCTCTCTATCATGCACCCTCTATTATTTACGAATATTTATATATGGCAATGCCTTATCTGGAATAAATTGCTTATCCGTTGCCTCCTTGGCTGCCAGACTCATCTGCTGGCTAATGATCGCAGGGTCAATCGCGGGTCGATATTCCTTCAGAGAGTGCGTGATCGCCTGCTCTACCGTAACCCCTCCGAGGGTAAAGGTACGGTACGCCTTCACGCTGAGAGCCTCCGCCGCTCCTGGTGTTAAGAGATCTGGGATCCGTTTTTGCACCGCAGACTTTGAGACCGCATCGACTACGAGCCCGCGTTTCTTACAGAGAGCCAGCAATAGAGCCAAGCCCTCCTCCTTAGTCAGAGTTGGGAAGATTGGAATCTTCACATCGATCCGCCCAGGACGCTTAAGGTCCACTTCGATCAAGTCTGGACGACTTGACGCCAACACCCACAGCAACTTCCCTCGATTCTTAGTATCTGACATCTTCTTAGCCAGCATCGAGTACACCCTAGAGGACACTCCAGAGTCTGAGGAACTAGCCGCACGCCCTCCCAGAGCCTGATCCGCCTCATCGACAAAGACGATACAACGCCCTAGCGCGTGCAGTAGAGAGAAGATCTTTTCTAGATTTGCCTCCGTACTGCCAACCCATCGGTCGCGGAAGTTCCTCAGAGTCACCACCGGAACACCTGCCTCACCAGCCAGACACTCAGCCAAATAGGTCTTACCTGTACCCACTGGACCGCAGAAGAGGTACCCCATCGGCAGAGCCTGAGTATGCCCGTTCTTCCATAGCTCTAGATCCTGTCGGAGCCATTCCGCGATACGCTCTGCACCCACATAGTCATCCAGGTTACGCGTCGGCTCGACGAAGTCGATCAACCCATCACACTCCGCCTCTACCAGCTCCTTCTTTAACTGAGAGAGGTCCTCATCCCGTAGCGCATCTCCAGAGTAGTGTCGCTGCTTGAGTAGTTGCTCGATCGCGCTAATCGTTGCCCCTCGTAGGCGACTCGCCGGTGACATCAAGTCTCCCGTAAAGTTCTCTAAGGCCTTGGAACACGTCGGCTCTAGTATCCTAATCGCGTCGCGTAACTCCTGCGCCTCCGGTAGTGGCACCTCTATCGAGCTAACCCTCGGGTTATTCGCGACCTGCGGGTGCAGCGTATGAACCTGATCACTGAGCAAGAACGCAACCTGACCATGGTTCTGCATCGAGATATCAGAGGCCCACGAGCGTAAGATCGATGCAAGGGAGTTCAGCTCGTAGTTTAGCATATTTGGCATCGCCGGCACGATCAGGTGGGCCTGCTTAATAATAATAGCAACCTTCGGGGTCTGTTCGCCCAACGCGCTCAAATTACGCATGTATAACAAGTATTGCCCTAGAGTCCTAATCGCGGGTAATGCCATCGACGGAAGCGCGGCACTCTGCTCCTCCCCCTTCCACTGGACAAAGATCTCATGCCCCCGCTCGATCCTGATGCCGTAACCTAGTTCATAAGACAAGACGACATCAAACCGTGGCAAGAGTACATCTGTCAGAAAGTCTTGTAAATGACCTAGAACCGCCCCCTCTCTGAGAGGTAGCACGAACTGATCATTGATATTACCATGTAGCAGGAAGCACCCTGTCGCTCCGCTCTCATACTCAGTAATGATCTGTTGTGCCCATGATACTAGCTTCTCCATGATCTCGTCATATTTCACCCTTCTGTGAATGGCAATGACAATCCACCAGAGCTCCATTACCACAAACGATGAGATCCGCAAAAATCATCATCAATGTATCGCCCACCTTTCTAATCCCCTTTCCCTACTTCAAAAAAAGGGGACATAACAGCTGCCCCTACTAGGAGAGCCCTGTCAGCAATAGTTTAGAGACTCACAGTCTCCATCACTGCTCCTTGTTCATTGATAAGACGGAATTCCACAGTAGGCTTACTCGGAGCACTCGTATCGAACTCTAGCTCCCCGAACGCCCAAGTTCCCGCCCCTGGATATGCAAAGAGCTGTGCTGACTGATCCTTAGCTCGCCCTCCTCCAGGCACACCTCCGAGACTACCTACTCCAAACTCCGTGTAGACCTTCCCGTTCGGACGACTAATCTCAAAGGCATGTGCCCCGTGACGATCTCCTGAGAATAAGATCACCTTACTATCCTTCTCGTCCAGCGCACTCAGGAACTCCTCGCGGCCCTCTAGATCCCAGGTGCCCCAGCTATCCTTACCGGCAGAGATGTAGTCCGTCCACATCGTACCACTACTGATGATCAAGTATGGTGCGGTGGACTTCTTAATCTGTTCTAGTGCCCACTGAGTCTGCTCATCACCTAAGAACGAGTGCATCTCCCCTCGCTGATCATTCACGCGACAAGAACGAGTATCGAGCATGATAATGTCTGCTGGACCTAGGTTCGTCTTAAAGTAGATTCCGTTGCGCTTCGCGGTACGCTCAGGGTTATTCCACATCTTTTTCCAGTTCGCACGCATTGCGGTAACGTTGATAGGGATCTTCTTTTTATAACTGTAATACGTGCCCCCACTATCGTCCCCAAAGTAGTCATGGTCATCCCAGGACGTAAAGGTAGGAACATGCGCCGCAAAGCGTTGCCACACTGGTGACACATCTCGGAGTAAGTAATCTACATTACGGTGGGCGATGTTATCCTGACGCCCGTCCACTGCAAGATCACCCAAGAGCATCATCCCGATATTCCCACGCTCACGCACGAGATCTAACAACTCAGGACGATGCAGCCCGATCTTATGAAAGTCCGCCCCTATCGCGAATTGATAAACACCCTCATAATCTACCGCAGGAGCGGTCGTAAAGCGCCCCTGCGCCAGCACGTCATCTGCCCCGTCCGCCATCACCTTATACTGATAAGAAGTATTGGCCGCTAACCCATCGCAGCAAAGGTGATGCACGAGCCGCTCCTTAGATTCATACCTCCGACTCCCCCCATCTGCATCTGTGACCACTATCGACATCGCACGGCTCTTCGGAAACTGTACCCGAACTGTCACCCGATCATGCCTGAGATCACCCAACATCGGGCCGCCCAATAATTCTCGACCATAACGCTCGCATACTTCTTCTAAGTGATGACGCGCATTATGCCGAAAGATCGCATCCCGCGCATGAATGTAAAAGTCCTCCACCTCAGCCGGCTGCTGCTCGAACTGATTCAGTATCTTTAAATCCGCATACAACGTCCCCCGGTGAGCCTCACTTAGTGTGACAAACTTCTCGTCAACCTGTCCTTGAGTTCCACTTCCTGCAAAGCACGCAGAAGTACATACTATGGTCATCATAATGTAATGCGGTTTCATAATCATACTGCTAAGGTTACCACCCCAGTTCATCATTTTTAACATTAAACGCATTTTAAAACATCTGAAGCCTCCAAACAAAAAATAATTTTTTTAGCATAAGTGGTGAAAAGAATAAAGGCTGCCCAGTAATGTAGTCGAAGAATAACTTCAGAGAAATTATGAAATTCATCAAACCTATTCTACTTGCCCTTACAGCTAGCGCACACTGTTCTACTCTTATCACATATGATTTTGAAGATTTCGTGTCACACGGCACAGATTCAACTTACGGTAATGCCATCACTGGAACTTGGAATGACGGCGGAGTCTCATATTCAACAGACACAGACGTGTACGGCGAAGGAATCATTGCAAGCATCACAATTCCATCGATCATTACCGGCACAGACAGAGGTATTTACGCGAGATTATCTTACGGCATGTCATCTACCATAGACACCAGTGATGAAATATACTTCCGCTTCGGTATCCGCGCCCAAAACCTTACTTCAGGTGAAACGATCGACTTAGACACACTGACGTTTGATATTGGAGCCTACAATAACGTTGCTGGTACGGGCATTGCCATCTTCAGCGATGATTACTCAACAACTATTTATAACTCTATTGACGCAGGACTCACCCTATCTAGC
>WTJZ01000022.1:0-2232 GCA_011524615.1 Akkermansiaceae bacterium
GCGGTGTAAATGCCTTCGACGCAGATGAGGGCGATCAAGCAGGTGCATGAGATGATCCAGGCCCAGAACATGTTCCGTATTTGGGGGGACTCCTTCCAGGTTTGTTGTGCTACGCGGACATTCTCAGGTACGGTGTAGGCGGTCTGGATCAGGCCCATGATGAGATGATAGATCCAGAAGATAGGAATGATGTCGAGGAGGATGAGAAGCTGGTCAATGAGGAAGGACCACCATGTGAGTGAATCTTTTGGTGCCTCTTGGCTCTCTGAGGGAAACTCAGGTATTTCGATCTTGAGCATGGGGATAAACCACGCGAGACCGAAGGCAAAGCTGAAGATCGCAGAGAAGCTGACGAGGACGATGTAGAGAGATTCTGCAGGTGAGTACATGGTGGTGTGAGCTCCTTTACTTGGAGAGCTGGTTCTGGAGGTAGGCGAGCGCCATGTTGCTGTACTCGTGGTCTTGGAGAGAGGTGGTTAGCTGGTCGAGTTGTACGACGAGGTCAGCGCCGAGCTTGCTCTCTAGGAGGTTACGTTGAGCTTGTGCACGGTCATGAGAGCGGACTTCTTGTTGCCATGAAGAGGAGAAGATGAGGTGGAGTTCATCATGGAATTGGTGCTGCTTGAGCTGTTCCCATTCGCCTGCGTCGAGCCAGATGCTACCAGAAGGGGAGCGGTCGAGGTAGAACTCGAACCCCTTGCCGACCTTGTAGCGGGACATGAAGAGTCCAGACTCTGGGCAGATCTTGGCTTGCTCAGAGTCATTGGCGACACAGTGGTCAGAGACGGGCAGCTGCGGAAGGCGAGCGGGCTGGGATGCAATCCAACGGGAGTAGTTGCTGATCGGGATAAAGATGCCGTTACTCTGCGGGCATTGGAAGGCCTGGAGTCCTGCTTCTAGCTCGATAGGGGTCATGTGGGTTGCGGCGACGGGGCTTTGCATAATGCAAAAGTAATTGCTGCTTTTGACAAGGCGAGCTTTTTTCTCTGAAGAGCGGTTTTGACCACGGATGGACACTGATAGACACAGATGGATTGGTAGGGAGATGTAGTTTGTCATGGAGTAGGGATTGACCGCGAAAAAACGCGAATGGGCGCGGACAGTGAGTGGGCTTTAACCACGGATGGACACTGATCGGCACAGATGGATTGGTAGGGATGTAGTTTGTCATGGAGGTAGGTATTGTCCGCGGAAGGACGCGGATTAGCACGGAAAGTTAGCTCAGCCGGGCTGAGCCTTCTTTAGAGTAGTTCTCCCAGAAGCTGAATGCTTCTAGCTAATATCAGTGTCCATCTGTGGTTACCAAACATTCTCAGTGATCTTGCCAGTGCATTTTTTTAGGCGGTATAAGCCTTGTCGAGAGCGAGTGAGTAGTGGATGATGGGGTGACGACCGGTACTTACTATCACTATAATTGATGTTTACTCGTGGAGTATCAATTTTGGTGATTGGGGAGAGTCGCGTAAGTTTGCCTCATATGAAATCAGAACAGACAGATCAGCCGGCGTGGAAGTCGTTTTGGGCCTTGTTGGTGTTACAGTCTCAGAATGCGTTTAATGATAAGATGGCGCAGTTTCTTATCATTCCGCTGTCGCATTGGCTCTTCTTGGAGCTGGGTGGGGATCTCTTCCAGAATATGCCTCATTTGTTGGCGGTTCTGATCGTGTTGCCGTACTTGATGATGGCTCCGTTCGCGGGGTGGCTCTCGGATCGTTATGCGAAGAGCTCAATCGTGCGGTGGTCGGCGGCATTGCAGACGCTGGTCCTCGCAGGCATGGGGCTAGCGGTGTGGTACCAATCGATCATGGGCGTGGTAGCGGCGTTTTTCGTCCTATCGATTCAGTCGACTATTCTGAACCCCGCTAAGAGGGGCCTTGTCAAAGAGTTAGTGGGAGAGAAGAATCTGGGCTCCGCTAGTGGGATCCTAGAGATGTCGGTGGTGCTATCGGTGTGTGTGGGGCAGATCGTGGCAGGGTTCTGGTTCGCCCATGAGCATGGCCAGTCTGGTGATGGATGGCAGGCGATGCAGGTTCCATTGGCCTTTCTGCTAATAGCGACATTGATCCCGATCGTACTCTCCTTTCGTGTGAAGAATACGGGGGCACAAGGGGCAGAGCCCTGGACGGGGAGACAGATGTGGGGGCACTTTGGGCAGATGAAGCGCATCTTTGGCGACCAGAACTTACGTCGTTGTTCACTGGGGAAATCGTTTTTCTGGGGATTTGCGGGGAT
>WTJZ01000022.1:2332-15340 GCA_011524615.1 Akkermansiaceae bacterium
ATCATCGCGGTCGTATTGCTCGGTGTACTCGTATACACCCTACGGATCTTGGCGCCCTCCTTTGTACGCTTGCTCGTGCAGATGTGCTTTCGTAATGCGTATAAGGTCGCAGAGGCTGGGATCGAGAATATCCCAGCGGAGGGCGGAGTGCTGCTGACTCCGAATCATGTCTCGTATGTCGACACTCTGGTACTCAGTGTGGCGTCACCTCGTCCAGTCCGCTTCCTGATGGTGCGGGATTGCTTTGATACTCCTGGGGTGGGGGCGTTTGCCAACTTATTCGATACGATTCCGATCTCGCGTGAGCGGGCGAAGGAAGCGATCTCTAGTGCGGCGGCGGCGCTAGATGAGGGGACGGTGGTCTGTATCTTTCCTGAGGGGCAGTTAACTCGCTCGGGAGCGCTCTGTGAGCTGAAGAGAGGGTTCCAGATGATCGCTCGTCGTGCGGGGGCACCAGTGGTCCCAGTCTACATGGATGGGCTCTGGGGCACGATGACTTCCTTTGAGCGGGAGAAGATGATCTATAAGGTGCCGCGCGCATTACCCTATGGGACGCGTGTCCACTTTGGTCCGGCTCTGCAGGGACGTGAGGAGGTCACGGCGGAGCGACTAGGACAGGAGATGCACCGTCTGAGTCATGATGCGATCATGGCGAGGAGGGAGCTCCGACATGCACGCTGGATTCAACGTCGACTCCGTCGAACTACGCTCCCTGTACGTATCCGAGAGCAGTTCTCTCAGCTCTCATGGGAGGAGCTCAGAGCGGTGACCTTTAATGCGATGCAGCTGCGCGAACTCGGTGTATTCCGCGATAAGATGGCGATCGGGTATGAGCGTGGATGCGAGGGAGAGCTTGTGATCTGTGTGCTGGCTGCTCTGCTGAAGGGGGCTGTCCGTGAGTTCCAACGAGAGGGGTTCGATCTCATTACGGGCTGTGACTTCCTCTTCGTGGGGGATCAACTCCGCTCTCTGAAGAAGTCGATCCGTAACTGTGCGATTATCGATATCAATGGGGAGCTGATCCCTGAGGGCGAGCTCGGACCGACTTCATACCCTGCTAAGGTGGAGAACGGACACTTCCTCACCTTCTCGATGCCTCACCCGAATAAGATCAAGCCTCATGACCCACTCCAGCCGGGGTGGAAGCCTCTCTCCTATGGGCGTGTGCTCCCAGGAACGAAGGAGCTACCTGCTGGACTCGATGAGGAGTTCTTCCTCTTCTGATTCTGGAGGATGATGTCACGATCCCCCATCCTCGTTACGAGGATGGGGGAGAGCGGGATAAATCCCTTGTCATAATGGGGCGGGGTAGCTAAGTAGGTGCTACGTTATGGCCAAACCATCACACGACCTCATTCTGAAGATTAGTTGTCCTGACACTCCTGGCTTAGTGTCAAAGATTGCAAACTACATCGCGAGTTACCACGCGAACGTGGTAGAGTTTAACCAGTTCGCAGATGCGGTGAATGGTAAGTTCTTTGCCCGTCTGGAGATCGACACCTCTGAGGCATCAGTCAGTGTGGAGGATCTCAAGGATGGGTTCGCGGTGCTCGGGAAGTCGATCAAGGCGACGTGGCACTTTCGCCAGCTCCCACATAAGACGAAGACAGCCCTCCTCGTGACCAAGACGACACACTGTCTCAATGAAATCCTGTGGCGAGCGCAAGTAGGAGAGCTCCCAATCGAGATTACCTCTGTCATCGGGAACCGTCGTAACTGTCAAGAGCTCGTCGAGCGAGCAGGGCTCACCTTTCACTACGTCGACTTTGAGGATCAACCGAAGGAGGACGCCTTTACCGAGGTGAATGAGATCCTCAAGTCGGAGGAGGTCAACCTCGTGATCCTGGCGCGCTTCATGCAGATCATGCCAGGCTGGATGTGTGAGGAGTATGCCGGTAAGATGATCAACATTCACCACAGCTTCCTCCCCGCCTTTATCGGAGCAAATCCGTACCGTCAGGCGTATAACCGCGGGGTTAAGCTCATCGGGGCGACCTGTCACTATGTCACCAGCGATCTCGATGCAGGGCCGATCATCGAGCAACACGTGTCACGGGTACAGCACTTTCATAATGTGAATGATCTGACTCGAATGGGGAGAGATTGTGAGCGTGCGGCACTCGCTAAGGGGATTCGTTACCATGTCTACGATCGCACGATCATTGATGGGAACCGTGCTATCGTCTTCTCTGACTAGACTGATATGAAGGCATTCATCCTAGGGGCTGGGTTGGGGACGAGACTACGTCCATTGACCAATGTGCGACCAAAGCCGCTGGTCCCTCTGTTCCATCGTCCGATGATGCAGTATGCACTCGATCGAGCGCTGGCGCTGGGTATCTCAGAGGTAGCGATCAATACGCATCACCTCGCGGAGGTCTGGGAGGAGTTCTTCCCTACGACAGAGGGACAGACCTATCAAGGCGGGAATGGCGTGCCGAGTCGATCCTCACAGTATGGGGACGCACACTTGTCTCTCTTCCATGAGCCGGAGCTACTCGAGACGGGAGGCGGAATCGCTAATATCGCGGACTGGATCGGGGAGAGTGATGTGCTCGTCTACAATGGTGATATCTACTGCTCGATCCCACTAGAGCCGCTGCTCGAGCTGCATGCTCAAGGGGATTACGAGGCGACGCTAGTCCTCCGTAGTGCGGGGCCTGCGCAGCACATCGCGATCGAGGGGACTCAGGTCGTGGATATCCATCATAAGCTCGGACAGGCGGAGGGGACACACCAATTCACAGGCATCTACTGTATCAGCCCCCAGATCCTCCAGCGGTTAGAGACCAATAAGAAAGAGTCGATTATCAGAGCCTTTCTCGATCTCGCTCAGGAGGGTAAGCTCGGAGCGGTCGTCATTGATGAGGGGGAGTGGTTCGATCTCGGGACTCGTGAGATGTACCTAGAGGCGCATCGCTCAGAGAGTATGCGTCCAGAGGGCGTCGTACAGAGCTCAGTCCCTGCGACTCAGTCATGGGTCGCTGAGGATGTGACTGTCGGGGAGAATGTAACGATCGAGGGCTCGATCATCTGGCCTGGAGTAACGATCGGAGCGGAGGCACGGATTGTCGACTCGATCATCTTCTCGGATGTGCCAGCTGGGTCGGTCTGTCAGTCAGTCGATCAGTAAGATTGGATTGCTATTCTCATCGTAATAGCGTAAGTGTCCAGACATGCCTCTCTCTCTCCTTATCTCAGCGTATCGTCAGCACTTTTCTCTCAGTGAGGAGATGCTCATCCATACTGCTCCGATTAAAAAGGGGGCCTCTGGCCGAACCATCGTTAGAGTCAAGGGCGAGGGGTGTCCGAGTGTGATCGGTATTCATTACACCTTTGAGCGTGCGGATAATGCACTACATAAGCCTGTCAATGACCTTCTAGAGGAGGCGGGAGTGCGCGTCCCCTCCATCCTCCATGCGGATTTAGATCAACAGATCCTGCTCGTGCGCGATATCGGGAAGCAGGACCTACTAAGTCTCAAGGACGAGCCGTGGGAGGTGCGGGAGCCATATTATCGTGAGACCTTTCGCCAACTCGCTAAGATCTGTCGTTGTGAGGTACCGGATGGAGTGACCGTCATGCCTCCCTTCACAGAAGAGACCTACCTCTGGGAGCAAGATTACTTCGCGACTCACTTCTTGGGTACTCATTTGGGGTGCGATGGGGAGCAGTTCCTACGAGATGAGAGGATGCAGACACTGGCACGTGAGTTAGGTGCTCAGCAGCCTGATATGGTGCATCGTGACTTCCAGTCTCAGAATCTGATGCTACTGGATGAGGAGGTCTATGTGATCGATTTCCAAGGAGCACGCCAGGGGTATGTGGAGTATGACCTAGCCTCGTTCATCTATGATCCGTATATGCGTCACCCTCTGCATGAGCGCCAACAACTCCGTGCTCTCTGGACGGAGGTCAGTGGCCGTCCGCACAATACAGAGCTCATCCGACAGGTCGCGCTCCAGCGTCTTATGCAGGCCCTAGGAGCCTACGGGAACATTGTTCATAATCAGAAAAACGACTGGTACGCTCAACATATCGCGCCAGCCACTGAGATGCTCCTCTCTCTGACAGAGGGCACTCAGTACGAGGACCTCTTCCATCCTCTGCTCGCGGCAGCGCCTAAAGGCGCAGCCCTCTAATAGGGTGATTCGTTGCCAGAGGGTTAACTCGCCTGAGGTTGGTAATAGACCTCTTCGTATGGTTGGACGACCACAAAGCCTTCACCTCTGAACTCCATCTGAACGCTTTCGCCATTGCCTCGACCGATGAAGGTTTTGAGAGAGACATCGGTTTTGAAACTTGGTTCCAAGTTCGCTGACCATGCGATCGTGGCATTTGGGTCGGTAGTGACTGGGTTGTCAGGAGTGACCATGAGCGTGACTGGTTCGTAGTGCGAGGTGATCGCGACCATTCCTGATCCTGAGAGTTTCACATTGAATAAGCCTCCCGACATCATGGCGGTGAGCTTCTTCATCATCTTGATCTCATTTGTAATCGATTCCTCGAAGGCTAATACATCATTCCCATTGACGATCAGTGCCTCATCTTGGAGGTCGATGATGAGGACCTTCTTACCTTCATCTGCGAGATAGACTACGCCTTGACCCTCCGCCTTTGCTAGTTTGACCCCTTCGCCCGAGATGGCCTTCTTGAGGAGGTTACCCATTCCTTGGCTTAGCATGCCTTCACGCTTGAACTTGACCTGGCCTCGGTACGCGACCATGGAGCCCATCTTCGTCCAAACGCTCCCGTCTAAATTGACCTCGAGCATTCTCTCTGATTCGAGTTCGAAGAGTCCTTGCCCTCGATCCTTGTTCTTAGTTTTTTCGATGAAATTTGCTAGGGTATATCGATTTTGTGTGTGTTCTTGTGTCATATGAGTGAAAGGTAATAGAGCGATCTGATAAAATTGTATATTACGGAATGGCGGAATTTTTGTAATAGCCGATTTAAAGCCTTACTCTGGAACAAAGGAAATCCATGACACTCAACGGACTTTGTTTATGTATGGTGAAGTCATAAAAATAACTTTACATTAATACGTAATAATAAATGGTGCAGGAATGACTAAACTGATTCTTGCTTTATCTGGCTTACTATTTCTCACAAGTTGTAGCGTCCTTACCCCAAAGGCGTCTGACCCTAACAATGCATTGATTTACATTAAGGGCTCTGGAGTGACTACGATTGATGGTGAGTCGGCGCTTAGCTTAGCACTCCCCACCATAAATAACTTGTCTGGATGGAAAGAGTTAAGTGGAGGCAAGCATGTAGCGAAGGCTCGCATGTCGCGCCAAACTCAATTTAAGGACCCCATTTCAGGGCGTGTAGAAGTGAAGACATGGACTTACCCTGCTCAAGTGGTCAACTTTGAGCTTAAGCCCGGCAGGAAATATGAATTCCGTACTGCTACGTTTGACTTTGGGGGGCACTTTAGTCACCGTGCGGGATCTTGTTTATCTTATGTTGTAGATATTACGAACAAGAAGGAGTCTCTCGCGATCGTGTCAGAACTACCCGCTCTCTATCAGTCAAGATTACTCAACATGTACAAAGAAGGAGCATTGGCGAAAACCCCTCTTTACTACAAGGGGAAGAGAGTGAATTAAGTATTCACACGAGCTCTTATTATATCTGAGCTTTAGGTGGAGAAAAGGATGCTATGTAGGCATAGCTTTGTAATCCTGTGCCAATAGAAGAGAGCTTATGAAAGTTCTGGACTGAGAGGGGGATGGGATTTATCGGGGTGAGGTAGACTAGTGTTCTTACCCCCTTCAGATATTATGATGAATTCCCTCACAGCAGACTCAAAAGCCGGTGTCCTGATTGAAGCTCTTCCGTACTTTCAGCAATTCAGAGGAGAGACCTTTGTGATTAAGATGGGGGGATCAGCGATGGAGGATTCCTCATTGGTAGAGGCTGTTATGCGTGACATCGTCTTTCTCGAGGTCGTGGGGATCAATCCGGTCGTAGTTCATGGTGGGGGCAAGGCGATCTCAGCAGCGATCGATGCAGCTGGGCTCGAGCATGAGTTCATCGGAGGACTACGTCGCACGACGGCGGAGACGATCGAGATCGTAGAGCAGACTCTGAATCAGAAGGTGAATACCTCCTTGGTAGAAATGCTGAAATCTAGTAATGGCTTTGCTGAGGGCTTAGCGGGGCAATCCGTGTTCTCTGCTGAGAAGAATATGCCGATCGGAGAGAATGGTCGCGAGCTCGATCTGGGTTATGTCGGTAAGGTGGTCGAGTGTGAAACGGGCAAAATCGAGGAGCTGATTTCCCAAGAGGTGGTCCCGGTGATCTCACCGATCGGGAAGAATGCTGAGACGGGTGATATCTATAATATCAATGCGGACTTAGCAGCGGCGGCTCTAGCCAAGACGCTCAAGCCAGCTAAACTGATCTATCTCTCGGATGTTCCTGGTCTGATGCGTGACCCCAGTCGCCCAGAGACCTTGATCCACTCGATCAATGAGCAGCAGGCGCATGGTTTGATCGATGAGGGAATCATCAAAGGCGGAATGTTACCGAAGGTGAAGTCGGCATTAGACGCTCTCCACTCAGGAGTAGATAAGGTCCACTTCATCGATGGGCGTAATGCGCACTCCCTCCTCCTCGAGATCTTCACGGACTCAGGGATCGGAACAGAGGTCGTGAAGTAGTGACCGAGGATCGGAGGAGAGCGATTTTCGACGATTAATTTGCTTTCCTTTGCTCCGACTCAGGGTAAAACAGAACATCCATGGATTACTCAGCGCTAGTAGAAAAAAGAAAGGCTCGTCTGACGGAAGTAGAGGAGCTCATTTCACAGCCAGACTTCTTCAACGATCAGCAAAAGGCGACCGAAACAATGCGCGAGCATCGTAGCCTGAAGAATTTAGTGGAAAACTGGTCTTCACTGCAAGAAGCAGAGAGAAACCTAGAAGACAACCGCGAGTTGGTCAAAGGAGATGATGAGGAAATGGCCGAGATGGCGGCGGAGGAGATTCCAGAGCTAGAGGAATCGATCGAAAAGTTACAGATGGAGGTGCAGTACGCACTGCTACCAAAGGATGCGGCCGAGGAGCGTGATGCGCTCATCGAGATCCGTGCCGGAGCTGGTGGTGACGAGGCGGCCCTCTTTGCCGGTGAGTTATTAAAGCTCTATACGCGTCATGCAGAGCGTCAGGGCTGGAAGACCGAGCACATCGAGTCTAGTCCTGCAGAGGTAGGAGGATTTAAGGAAGTAGTTCTCAAGGTCTCAGGTGATGAGGTCTTCCGTTACCTCAAGTATGAGTCAGGTGTACACCGTGTCCAGCGTGTGCCAGCAACGGAGACTCAGGGACGTATCCACACCTCGACCGTGACAGTAGCGGTGATGCCAGAGGCACAGGAGGTCGATATCGACATCAAGCCTGATGATCTCGACATCCAGACCTGTCGTTCTGGTGGAGCTGGTGGACAGCACGTGAACAAGACCGAGTCTGCGGTACAGATCACGTACAAGCCTACGGGACTTATGGTACGCTGTGAAGATGGACGATCACAAACGCAGAACCGCGAGAAGGGGATGCAGATCCTCCGTGCGAAACTCTACGAGCAAAAGAAACGTGAGGAAGAGGAGAAGCACGCGGCACAGCGTAAGTCACTGGTAGGATCTGGTGACCGATCGGAGAAGATCCGTACCTATAACTTCCCACAGAGTCGGGTTACCGATCACCGTATCAACCACACCTCGCATAGTATGGAGCACATCATGGACGGCCAAATCGGTGAGTTCACTGAGAATCTCCAAAAGGCGGACATGGAGATGCGTCTCGAGGCGGCCGAAAACGAATAACAATTCTGATGAGCGTCCGTCTAATACGGGCGCTTTTTTAATAAGGCGATCACCGTACCTATATGGGGAGTTGTGGTGATCATTCTGCGCTTGCTGGTCGATCCTGTTTACGTGTAGGTTAGAGGATGCAGATTTGGAAGCTGTCCTCCGAGAAGAGATCGACCTTTTATCTCACGATCCTAGGGGTGTGGGGCATGGTGGCGGTCTACGCGGTACTCCATGATCAGTATATCGTGCGCATCTGCCCAGAGCACTTTACGCTCTATCATGAGCCGATGTGGGGACTATCCGATCCGGCTCAGCTGGCAGCAGCGTGGGCGTTTAATGCTTCATTTAGTCCAGGGCTAGCTCTTGGGCTCGCCTGCGCCTTTGTGGCTCGCAATGGGACATGGCCTAAGATTAGCCCTGTGACGGTCTATAAGGGAGTGCTAGTGGTCATCGTGGTGGCGGAGATGTGCTCGATGCTCTCAGGATGGTGGGTCTACCAGTCACAGGAGCCCTTACTTCCTCGTTGGGTCTACCCCAGTGATGATCCTAACTTACTGATTACCGCAACGATTCAGTGGGTTTGTTACCTCACGAGTGGGCTTGGTTCAGGGTGTCTCTTATTGTGGATATTAAAAGTTCGTCGCAAAAATTTTAAAATCTCTTGACTAAGGTATAAAAACCAAGGTATGACCCTCCTCCACTCAATTTTCAGTTATGGCAGTTACACAAGTTATTCTTAAGGAAAAAATCGACGGCGTCGGAGCAGAAGCAGACATCGTTAAAGTAAAAGCTGGCTATGCGCGTAACTTCCTCATTCCTCGCGGCATTGCATACGAGGCGACTGAGCATAACGTGCAATACATTGAGGGTCTTAAGGCAGCTCGTGCTGAGCGTGAAGCTAAGGAACTTGCAGAATTCAAAGATCTTGCAGGTAAGCTTAACGGTACGTCAGTAACACTCGACCTCGAAATCGGTGAAGGTGGTAAGGCATTCGGTGCTATCACAAACATCGACATTCACAAGGCTCTCGAAGGTAAAGGATTCTCTCTTGATCGTCACGCGATCGAGCTTGATAAGCCAATCAAAGGCACTTCAGACAAGGAAGTAGAAATCAAGCTTCACGCAGAAGTATCAGCTACTATCACAGTTAAGGTTAATCCTGTAACTAAGTAAGCTTTAC
Source organism: Akkermansiaceae bacterium (assembly GCA_011524615.1). Lineage (GTDB taxonomy): Bacteria > Verrucomicrobiota > Verrucomicrobiia > Verrucomicrobiales > Akkermansiaceae > WTJZ01. The sequence continues at coordinate 11,326 of WTJZ01000022.1, forward strand.
CTACTGAACTTTTAAAAAAAACCACGACTCTTCATTGGGTCGTGGTTTTTTGTCATTGTCACAGGGTATGATTGATGCATCAGAGATGCGATATCCACTTACATTACAGTTTATTAGTGTTTCGACTCGATTGAAGCTGATTGACACAGCGGGGCAGTTAGTCTCGCTATCCAAGAAGAAGAAGTTCCGCTTCAAGGAGCATGTCGAGGTCTACCAGGATGAGAAGCAGACCCAACTCCTTGCTAATATTCATGCGGATAAGGTGATCGACTGGTCTGCGCGTTATAACTTCACCGATGCAAATGAGACGCTTACATTAGGGGCGGTAGGGCGTAAGGGAATGCGCTCTATGTGGAAGGCGACTTATGAAGTCTTTGGCCCACAGGGTGATCAGGTCACGTATACGATTGAAGAGGAGAACCCGTTCGCTAAGTTCTTAGACGCCTTCTTAGGGGAGATTCCAGTACTTGGCATCATTGCGACCCTCTTAATTAACCCTAAGTATGTCGTGAAGCGTGCTGGTTCGGAGGAGTTAGTGCTACGCTTGACCAAGAAGCCGGCGTTCTTTGAAGGGAAGTTCACGATTGATAAGCTCGCGGATATTCCGGCGGATGAGGAGTTTGCTCTTTTGATGAGTCTCCAGATGGTGACGTTGCTAGAGCGAGCTCGAGGGTAATGTATTCTGAAGAGGAGTAGGTTCGCCCTGAATTCCTCTTATGTTAAAACTAACAGAGCCACTACCCGAGAAGGGTAATGGCTCTGAATCATTCATTAGAGGGGAAAATTACTTCTTGTAGATCGACTTCCCGGTTGAGAGGAGGTCATCACATGCGAGCTTGAGACGCTCACAGAGAGATTGCTCAGCCTTCTTGATGTATGAGCGTGGGTCGTATGTCTTCTTATTACCGACTTCGCCGTCAATCTTGAGGACACCTTCGATGTTCTCACAGATGTGAGTAGTGATCGCACGTGTAAATGCGTACTGCGTATCTGTGTCGATGTTCATCTTGATCACACCGTATCCGAGTGTCTCACGGATGTCTGAGAGCTCTGAGCCTGACCCACCGTGGAAGACGAGATCCATTTCTGCATCCTGACCGTACTTCTCGATAACAGCGTTTTGTCCGTCACGAAGGATGGTTGGCTTAAGTTGTACTGCACCTGGCTTATACGCACCGTGTACGTTACCGAAGGTTGCTGCGAACATGAAGCGTCCAAGACCGTTGAGGCTCTCGTATACGGTAACCATGTCTTCAGGAGTAGTGTAGAGCTTCTCTGCTGGGAGGCCTGACGTATCGTGTCCGTCTTCTTCTCCACCTACCACACCAGCTTCGATCTCGAGGATGATGTCGAGTTCTGCACATTCCTTGAGTAGTTCTTGAGATGCAGCCATGTTCTCCTCTAGTGGAAGCTCTGATCCATCATACATGTGTGAGTTGAAGAGTGGGCCAAGACCTGCAGCCTTACGCTCACGTGATACTTCTAGAAGAGGCTTGAGGAAGCCCTCTACCTTATTAGGATGACAGTGGTCGGTGTGGAGAGCGATGAGGATGTCGTACTTCTCTGCGATTGTGTGTACTGCTTCTGCAATCACCTGTGCACCGAAGGCTGCATCATTCACTGCAAGACCAGAAGCGAATTGCCCACCGCCTGTAGAGACTTGGATGATACCATCTGAACCTGCTTCCGCAAACGCCTTAAGAGCGCCATTGATCGTAGCAAGTGAAGTAACATTGATAGCTGGGTAAGCGTAGCCGCCTTGTTGGGCAGCGTCTAACATTTCGCGATATTGTGCAGGTGTAGCAACTGGCATGGGGCTATATAAATAGTGTGTTCTTTCTTTTGGCAAGATAAAAACGCAGAAAAAACCAAAGATCTGTTTGGTTTTCTGTGTTTGGTTTTCGTTTAGACCTGAGATTCTCGCCTTCTTGGTATTACACGATCATAGAGAACTGGGTGTAATGAATAGGAAAATGGGGAGTAGAAGTAGATAAGGAGTGAGGAATCAAGAAAAGTGAAAAAAGTTAAAGAAAGGGCTTGTCATGTATCAGAAACTGTGACTAGAGTAGCGCCCCTTCGATTTACGGGTAGATGGCCGAGTGGTTAAAGGCGACAGACTGTAAATCTGTTCACGTAAGTGTACGTTGGTTCGAATCCAACTCTACCCACCATCGAAGGACAAATTTGACTAACAGGTTTCTGTTGTCGTGATCTTCATGCTTCAAAGCATTTTTCCTACGCCCTCAGAAAGTTTTGTTATGAGAAATTGTCGCGTAGACTCTCACTGAGATTAGAACATAAGAACCAGTTTCTGATTCTGTTAGAGATATGCAGATGGATTCCTGAATCCGATACGAACCGCTAACCCAGGCCTTACATGGTACTCGACATACAGCACGTTAGTCTGCCTCATCTGATGATAGAGGGAGCATTGTTATGTCTTCTTGCCTATGTGATCGCATCGATGGGGCATCGCTCCTGTAGCGAGATTCGTACTTCCTTATTAAACGTCATACCACAGCTTTGTCCGCAGATGAACGCACGTCGTGTTAATGAACCGAACGTGTCAGAGAAACTAGTTCTCCCAAAGACCGATTTAGTCCTCCAATCGCTACAATCCTGTATAGGTATGACATTACCCGATAGAAACAATGTCAGCACCAGAAAAAACAAGTCGTCCTAACAACAATAGAAGACGCAAGCCATCAGGCAAAAGACCAAACCGTAAAGGCGTACCTCCAAGAAGAAGAAAACCTGCACCGAAGCTTACTTGGTGGCAGAAGTTCCTCAAGGCACTCGGTCTCTATAATCCTACTAAGAAGCCTCAGGGCAAGCCATCGGCGAAGAAGCAGCCAACACAGAATACACGTGTAGCGAAGAAGGCACCTAAGAAGCGCGCTCCTAAGCAAGCTCCACCACAGAAGGTTGATAGCTCACGCCTCTATGTTGGTAACCTCTCCTACGATGTGACAGAGACAGATCTGATCGATCTCTTCAAGGGCTTCGGTCCTGTGAAGAGTGCTGAGGTTGTCTATAACCGTCGTACGCAGCGTTCTAAGGGCTTTGCCTTCGTTCAGATGGTAAGCATGGATGATGCTAAGAGATCTGTAGAGGTCCTCCACGAGCAACCATTCATGGGACGTAACCTCATTGTGAATGGCGCACGCACAGTCGAAGAAGAGCGTGCAGCGGTTGAGAAGCCTGAGGCATAATTCAGACTATTAACATTTAAAAGAGCCTTTCTCCTTTGTGGAGAAAGGCTCTTTTTGTTGTAAAGTGAGTTTAATCTTTATCTTTGATGCTTTTTCTGTATGGTGGAGAGCCTTATGAAAGTTCTATATATCGTTATGGCATTATTGGCAGGGGCTCTGGCTGAAGGCAGTGCAAACTGGGCAGAGGAAGCGGCATTAAAGTATGAGGCAAAGGCGGCCAGTGCATTAACGGCAGGTAAGGCGGAGCATGCTGCGATCTATACTAAGATGGCAGCCATTAAGCGAGCCGCAGGGAAGGCGAGCGCCAACGGAGAGTCGTTTAGCTGGGACGAGTATCATGAGCTGGAGGTGCAGCTCAGTAAACTGAACCACCAGAAGTCTGCTGCTCATTGTAAGAAGTGTAAGTAGGCTGTCTTGACGCGAGGAAGAGGGAGGGAAACCACTAAGACATGAATGGATTCATGGAGAGTGGTTTTCTCATTGTATTGGACGACGTATCCCATAGGGCTATGAGATGAACCGCGAAAGGCGCGGAAGGGCGCGAAATTTTTTTGGTGTTGAGGTTAAGTTTTCTAAGGTGGTCCGCGGAATTGCGCGGAAGGGCACGGAATTTTTGGATGGTTCACCACTAAGAGCACGAAGGCCACGAAGGATTGATTTGTGGTGGTTGTCTAGTGATTGTGGACTTCTCATAGAGTAAGGGGCTGTTACCTATATCCCATCAGGTTTATCACATAGAGCCCCTAAATTTAAAATCAGCAATACAACTTAGCGTCTTGGCGTCTTAGCGGTTTATAAAATTG
>WTJZ01000192.1 GCA_011524615.1 Akkermansiaceae bacterium
GAAAAAAATCCTACTCGACAGAGGCGAGTAGGATGCATGGTGCGAAATGTAATTATCTCTTACGTCGCATGAGTAGTGCTCCTATACCAAGCCCCATGATCGCTGCGGTAGAGGGTTCAGGAATAGGAGTGGCGATAATTTCGTCAAAAGTGACACCTGCTATACCTGGAGCGGTGACGCCAGTCTGTGCGGAGATGGAGAATGTTCCAGAGGTCTCTCCGTTGAGGTCGATATCGAAAAAGACCATACCAGTTAAGCGAGCGACTCGTGATAAGCCTGTAATAGTTGTTTCAGCACCACCTGCTTCGGTAAGTCGTATACCACTAGGAGAGAAGTTAGCATTGTCCATGGTCGACGCCATGATACCTACTCTAATAGCACTAGGAGTGGTACTATCGATCGTAAAGGTTAATAGCTCTTGCCAATCTCCTGCAGAAGAAGAATTGGAGTTGTCTCGAACCCAACCACTTTGGATCGACCAGTCCGCGACATCAACGCCCGGTGTGGCTGTAGGGTCATCGATATCGGAGTAGTTCCAAGCTGGTGAAGGGTTGTTATAATGCGTAGCATCTGTCCCAGCGGAGAAGGAGGCAAAGCTCGCTCCTACTTGGGTGAAATTCGTAAACGTATTATCGAAAGCATGAGTTGCAAACGAAGTGTTACCGATAAAGTAGAGTCCTGCGGTTCCATATACGTTATCATTGTCACCGTCATACGATTTGGTGACGTTGGTAGACCGGAAGCCCTGCATATTGGTTTCAGCATAATTACTTCCTGGTCCAGCGTTGCTAATGAGAATGGCGCCATTGGCACTAGTAATGATGAGTGCGCTCACTGTAGCGAGAGCAATGTGTTTAGTTTTTTTCATAGGTTACAGGTCCACTAGTTAGTGTGGATTATTGTTATAATAGATCGTAAAAGATTATCTGTCCACTTTAATTGGTGTTTTTTGGTTATATTTGGGTGTTTAGCTAAGGGTGGGCTGGAAGTGATGTTTCACTGGCTCTGAATATACAGAGTTCCACCAAGCTGACGGGGAGCGCTTGATCGTTCAAAAAGTGACTCAGCGTTCGGGTTTTCCGTTGCAATTCGTGTGGTGAAGAGTTTAAACCAAGTGAAATCCTATACTATGGCAGAAGATAAATCACGTAAGACGCTTGAAGAGCGTCATCAAATGTCCGACTTTGAGCGTCTAAATCACTCAGCGGCTCATATTCTCGCTACTGCGATACTTAGGCTCTGGCCGGATGCTCAGCTTGCTGCAGGTCCTCCGGTAGAGAATGGGTTTTATTATGATTTAGAGATGGAGCATCGATTAACGCCTGAAGACTTTGAGAAGATCGAGGCGGAGATGAAGAAAGAAGTTAAGGCGAACAATACCTTTGAGAAACAGATTGTAAGCCGTAATGAAGCGATGGAAATGGCCCAGTCAGGACGCCTTGCGGCACTCTCAGAGCGTGGAGAGGCATCAAAGTTCAAGGTCGACCTACTTAACGATATTCCAGAAGACGAGGAGATTTCACTCTATAAAAATGGAGAGTTCTGGGATCTCTGCGCGGGACCACACGTCGGTCGTACCGGTAATTGTAAGGCCTTTAAGGTGATGTCAGTAGCGGCCTCTTATTACAAGGGCGACCAGTCTAGAGAGTCACTACAGCGAGTCTATGGAACATGCTTCAAGAACAAGACTCTCCTTACGGAGCATCTTGAGCGCCTAGAGGAGGCCAAGAAGCGTGATCACCGTAAGTTAGGGCGTGAGCTTGGACTCTTCACTATTGATGAGATGGTTGGACAGGGATTACTGCTGTGGAAGCCAAAGGGGGCCCTCGTTCGACGAGCATTACAGGACTTCATTACTCGCGAGTTAGATGCTCAAGGGTATTCTCAGGTATTCACTCCACATATTGGTAAATTAGACCTTTATCGTACTTCTGGACACTTCCCTTACTATGAGGATAGCCAGTACCCTGCTATCCCAGAGCGTGATACTCTCAAGAAACTCGCAGAAGAAGGTTCTAGCTGTGCTGACTTAATGGCGGGGCTTAAGACGGGCGAAATTGAAGGCTACATGTTGAAGCCGATGAACTGTCCTCACCACATCCGTATCTATGCTAGTGAGCACCGCTCTTACCGTGACCTGCCTGTGCGCTTGGCCGAGTTTGGAACCGTCTACCGATGGGAGAAGAGTGGGGAATTAGGTGGCATGACTCGTGTCAGAGGCTTTACGCAGGATGACGCACACCTCTTTGTTACTCCAGACCAGCTACAAGATGAGATCGATGGATGTCTTGTGTTGGTGAAGAAGGTACTTAAGACCTTGGGGATGAATGATTATCGTGTGCGTGTTTCACTCCGTGATCCAGATAGTGATAAGTATGTAGGTGATCCTTCAGACTGGGATATGGCGGAGAATGCGCTTCGTGAGGCCGTAAATCGCATGGGTGATGTAGATTATACAGAGGAAGAGGGAGAGGCTGCGTTCTATGGTCCTAAGATCGACTTTGTCGTGAAGGACGTGATCGGACGTGATTGGCAGCTTGGTACCGTACAGGTCGACTTCCAGTTACCTAAACGCTTTAACCTCGAATACATCGGAGCGGACAATAAGCCTCACCAACCGATCATGATTCACCGAGCTCCATTTGGTTCACTTGAGCGATTTACAGGATTGCTTATCGAACACTTTGAAGGAAAGTTCCCACTCTGGTTAGCTCCTGAGCAAGTTCGTGTTCTGACTATCTCTGATAAGTTTGATGACTACGCGTCAGAAGTTGCACAGGCTCTTGGTGAACAAGGTCTAAGAGTGAAGATCGACTCTTCGTCAGACAAGATTGGTGCTAAGATCCGTAATTCTCGCCTGGATCGTGTACCATATTTCTTAGTAATCGGAGTGAAGGAAGAAGAGTCTAAAACGGTCTCTGTTCGTCACCGTGATCTGCAGGATCTTGGCGTCTTCGCCCTTGATGCTGCAGTTAATCAGATCGCTGAGGAGGCCAATGAGCACTTGCTAGCTCCTAACGAGTGGAAGCAGGCGTAAAAAAATGCCAATTAATGCGCGTCTGTAGTTGCAATTCGTTCAAAGTCTGCTCTACAGTTGCGTAAGAACGAGCCTCTTGTTCCTTATTAACTTAACCCACAAAAGCCATTCCTAAGCCAAAGAAAAGACCAAATAGACGGAGAGATATGACTCCCGTCAATGAGCGCATCAGAGCCAAGCGTATTCGTGTAGTTGGGCCGCAAGGTGATCAACTCGGTGTGATGAATACCAAAGATGCGATCGATCTCGCCAAATCACGTGGACTTGATCTCGTGGAGATCGCTGCTAAAGCGGATCCTCCAGTATGTAAGATCATCGACTACGGAAAGTTCAAATACGAACAGGCTAAGCTTAAGAAGAGTAGTGCTAAATCGACGGCTCGACTTAAGGAAGTCAAGTTCCGTATCGGTACTGACGAGCATGATTATAATATTAAGTGTGGTCGTGCGGAGAATTTCCTCGCAGCAGGGCACAAGGTTCAGGTCGCGCTCCAGTTCCGTGGTCGTGAAAACGCCCACAAGGAGCTCGGGATTGATATGTTGAATCGTATCAAGGCTGACCTAGAAGGAATGTCTCAATGTGATCAACAGCCAAAGATCGCTGGACGTGCGTGCCGTATGTTGCTGTCTCCTCTGGCGTCAGATCAGCAAAAGCGCAAGTTCAAGATCGTCAAAGGTGACCTCATGAATGAAGATGAAGACGAGTTCGATGACGAAATCGACGACATCAATGAAGGTGAAGAGTAAAAACCTTAAGACTTTATGAACTTAATTAAAAGCAGTATGCAGGCAGTCCTCATACTGCTTTTTTTGTCTTTCGCGTGCGCGGAACCAATAGAGAGGCAACGGGGGATCCATCACATCTCCTTTGTGGAGGTAGAGAAGGTCGAGATCGTATGGCGTGGTGAAGATGGCCAGCAGTTGCGAACCTTTGAGGAAGTAGCTTGTCATTGTGAAGGGGACTTCGTTTTGATGAATGGTGGAATTTTTGAACCTGGTGAGGTACCTTCTGGATTACTAGTTCAGGATGCGAAAGAGTTGCGTCCTTTGAATCTGGGGGGAGGTCAGGGGAACTTTTACTTGAAGCCTAATGGAGTCTTTTTGATAGGTCAGAATGGCGCTAAGGTAGTGGAGTCTAGTGACTATTCTCAGGAAACAGGTGTGAGCTATGCTGTTCAGTCAGGGCCTCTGTTGCTTGATAGAGGAAAGGTTCATCCATCTTTTAATCCAGTATCAAAGTGGAGAAAGCTACGAAACGGTGTGGGGGTAAAAGAGGATGGAACCATTGTTTTGGCGATATCTCATCCGGACTATCCAGTAACGTTTTATGAGTTTGCTGAATTCTTTCTCAACGAAGGCTGTCAAAGTGCACTTTATTTAGATGGGGTGATTAGTGCGATGGCTATCGGGGAAGAGGTTAAACAGGTTAAGAGGTCATATGCTTCGATCATTATTGGCACACAGTCCTCCGATAAGGAATGACGAGGCTTAAAAAGAATATCTTACCTGGGAGGCCTCCGTTCAAAGGAATGATCAGAGGCTAATTTCTCTTTAGGATGAGATAGTTCCTGACGTTACTCTTTAGCCAATGGCCCTTTTGTATATTGGGTTGCTTGAGTTTGTCTCCGACGAAGAAATCACTGGATCTACCTCCATCTAAGTTTAGGGCGTCTTTGTGAGGTAGGTATGAGGGCATTAGCTTTAGAGCTTTGGCGAGTGTTGCTAAGCTGCAAGCACTCGTGTGGGCAATAGCGAAGTGGTGCTCTCCATCCCAAAGCAAGATGCTGCGCAGAGCGGGATTGTTCGAGGAGAGGCCTTTTGTTGAGAATCCGTTTTCTAGTAAGACAGGACCAGATTGCAGGAGTTCGGATGCTTCATTGGAGGCGTTTTTATTCCGCTGTAGGCTCGCTTGGCCGTTGGCTAGTTGGTATACGCCAGAGGTGAGGGATGAGGCTCGATTCCATACGCCTGACTTCTTTCCTCCACTTTTGACAAGACCTAGAGGGAGGCCTTCAGGGCTAAAGAAGCCGCCATTGATTGCCGCAATTCCTCCGTATGCAAGGCATGCTTGCTTAGCGGATTTCCACTTTTCTCCAGGGAATTGGTCTGCCAGTTTTAAGTGGTATTGTCGGGTATCAAAGGAGACTAGAGTGATCGTGATGCCATTAATATTCAGGGTGTCATACCTGAGTGTGTGCATATGAGAGGGGCTCTCTGGCTGCGGTGGGAGGCTCACAGTCTGTGTGTTATCCAATATGTGAGGGGAAGTCGCAGGAGTATGCTCTACAGGTTGTGGGGGGGCAAGCGCAGCTTGAATTGGTCGCGGAGGTTGGTCTCTTGGGGGGCTTGGAACCGCTGGGGGGGAGGCTGCTGTGACTGTAGTTAGAGGAGGAGCTGTTTGACTAAACTGACGTAGCACTGAGCAGGAACTGAGTGCTAGCATCAATAATAGTAAGACGGCTCGGTAAATCATTACTCGGGATCTGGTAGGTATGGCTTATCGAAGGCTTCTTTAAAGGTATAGATACGATCAAAGTCAGATGGTGAGTCCCCATCTTCTTTGCTAAAGACATTGGCGCCTATAAGGTTAAAGACCATATCACCTACGTCTCTTGTTTTGGTAATACCCCATTCTTTTAGTAAGGGTTTGGACATAGGGCCAAATTCACTGATTGTGTAGTCCTTGAACCCATGCATGAGTTCTGATCCAGAGACATGACGAGGCTTGTTTTCGGCTTCGACTATGGTCTTGACCGTATGGTCGAGAGCATCTTTGAGGAAGTTGTAGGCATCAGGATGAAAGCGGTCGTCTTCTTGACAGATTTCTTTAACTGCTTGTGAGAATGAGGTCATGGTGGCGTAGTTATTCGACAATAATTGCTTTAGGAGGGAGAGAGGTTGGTTCCTCTACAATGATCGCTACCGGAGGGAGGTCGATGGTTTCTTCTATAGGAAGGGATTCATCAACGACGATAGCTCTCTGAGGGGGAAGAGATTCATCAACGACGATAGCTCTTTGAGGGGGGGGGGAATTCGACTTATTCTTAGAACCAAAGATACGCCCTAGGAAACCACCAAGAGAGGTGTTAACCGTGCGTGATGGTTGAGAAGATTGACGAGTAGGGTGTAGAGGACAGGTATCGTTGATAGTGTAGAGGAGATCATTTGGGACGAGGTCCTCATAGGCATAGCCGTCTTTGGCACATTGTGATGTAGCATGGCGCGCAGAACGCTGACAGAGTGTGACAGTAGTACTGGGTAGGTCTTTTTTCAGCGACTGAGGCTTAAACTCTGTTTTCACTGCAGCTGCCTTCATGAGGTCTGCCCAGATGGGCATAGCTAGGCGTGAGCCGTATCCTTTGGTAATTGTTCGCTTAGGACTATCCATTCCGACCCAGACAGCGCAAGTAAGCTCTGAAGTGTATCCAGCATACCAAGCATCCTTATAATCATCAGTGGTACCAGTCTTACCCGCGCTTGGTGCCGTGAAGCCGTATGTTGATCGGAGGCTGGACCCAGTGCCTCTGATATTCGTCTCTTCTAAGACCTTTGAGACTTCATAGGTGGCTCCCTGAGAGAGTGGTGTTTCTGCAATCTCGACGCCCCCTTTTTCGGTGATATCGTAGAGAGTCTCGCCATTACGGTCGACAATTTTTGCGATGACGTATGGTTGTCGATAGGTACCAAGGTTGGGAAAGATACTATACGCTCTTGCTACTTCTTCCGGGGTTGCTTCCCATGCTCCGAGGTAGGCCGTAGCGGTATCTGGGGTTTTTCCCTCTTGCCTTTTATTCCACTGGAAGAGCTCGAACCCTGCGAGTTCGGCTGCCTTTTGAACATAGGAGAGTCCAGCATAGTTGCCGACCCTGATGGAGGATGTGTTACGCGATCTCATGAGGGCTTCTTTGGTCTCGATGAGTCCTAAGAATTTACCGTCAGAGTTGTTAGGTTTCCATTTAGAAGAGGAGTGCTTAATCTCCCCATCACGAAGAGGTGAGTCGTCGATGAGGGTGCGGGGACGGAGTCCTCTGTCAAAAGCTGCTTGATATACGAATGGCTTGAAGAGGGAGCCAACTTGTCGGCGGGCATAGTAGGCACGGTTAAAGCGTGACTCATCGGCACTACGTCCACCTACAGTTGCGACAATACCACCAGTCTTATTGTCTAAGCAAACGAGGGCACCTTGGATGTAGGATGGAGCTTTCTTTGATCCGCTCTTTTGAAACTGACTACGTGTTTGGTGATGATAGGATGAGAGTCGTTCTATTGAAGCGAGGCGGGAGTTAACAGATCGTTCGGCAATGGTCTGGAGCCCCTTATCGATCGTGGTATGGATGGTGAGCCCTCCGATCTTGATATTATTTTTGCCAAGATGGTACTCCAGTTCTCTGGAGATTGCATCCATCGCATAGGACTGTCCCCTGGTTCGCTGGGATTTTGGTCGGATTTTTAGAGGTTCGGCTTTTGCCTTATCAGCCTCTGCTTGGGTGATGTAACTGTAGAATACGAGTCGGTCTAGTACGGTATCACGCTCTCTCGTAGCAAGTTTGAGTGATCTGAATGGGGAGAAGGCGTTTGGCCCTCGTACGATACCTGCGAGCATAGCGCCCTCGGAGAGGGTGAGATCTTTTGCGGGCTTCTCCAAGTAGGCTTGAGAGGCGGCCTCAATGCCTAGCATAGAGTGTCCCCAGAAGATACGGTTGCAGTAGTGTTCTAGGATTTCAGTCTTTTCATAAGAGCGCTCAATTCGCATGGTAACGAAGATTTCTAGGAACTTTCGATCAAGTTCATTGTACCATTTATTTCCTTGCGATAGGTCAAAGGTGTTACGAGAGAGCTGCATCGTGATAGTAGATGCTCCTTGCGTCATACCTCGATCCTTGATGTTTCTTACAGTAGCACGGATAAGCCCCTTGAGATCTATGCCGCAGTGTTCGAAGAATCTAGCGTCTTCACGCGCGATGATGGATTGTAGGAAGTTCGGAGAGATCTCGTCATATGGGACGACAGTTCTGTTTTGGCCGTGAATGGCACCGAGTTCTAATCCGTTACGGTCCAGGATCTTAGTTCTCTCGGGCATGATGGCGACCTCATCCATATTGAATGTAAGCGAACGGAAGAAGTATACTGAGCAGAAAAGAAGGAATCCTGCAGCGGAAGCGAGGGCTGTGTATTTGACGACCTTCTTGAGTATCGACTTAGCATTTTGCTGGAAGGGAGAGGTATAGCTTCCTCGTGGCTTATTTACCTTACGAGGTCGTTTCCTTGCTGACTTCTTTGCAGATGTTCGCTTTTTTGGCGCAGGAGACATAATATGGGAAGAATAATTTTGGGAATGAAGATAACGAATAAATTACGATACAACAGAATAAACGGATAAAAGATCGTATAAATTCACAACTTTTCTCTTTTCATTTAGTTCTCTCTCTAGAAACCTAATGATGATGCCTGCCCCCTCTCCAGCCCAGAGCGATTCCGAAGATGACGTGGAATTGATGTCTAGAGTGGCAAAAGGGGATGAAGAGGCGTTTGCTGCTATCGTGAGCCGACACCAGTATGCAGTTGTTGGAACAGTCTCAAAGATGTTAGGAGGCAGTACTGACGCGGAAGATATTGCGCAGCAAGTATTCATCCGGCTTTGGAAGAGTGCAAAGAAGTATAAGCCAACGGCGAAGTTTACGACCTATCTGTTCACAATTACGAGGAACCTAGTCTTTAATGAATCACGCCGAAGGAAGAGAAAGCAGCATAGCTCCATTGAAGAACAAGGCGAAGAGTGGGGGGCTCAGGTAGTAGACAATGATGCTGCTAGTCCATCCGATGAGGCTCTCAAGGCTGAGTTAGTGAAGGCCGTGGATAAGGCTATTGGTAATCTACCTGAGAAGCAGCGAATGGCTGTCATCCTCAGGCGTTATGAAAATATGCCTTATGAGGAGATTGCCAAGGTGTTGGGTATCTCTGTTTCTGCGGTTAAGAGCCAATTGTTCAGAGCAAGAAGTGAGTTAAAGGAGTCACTAGCCTCGTATCTCTCTGTATAGATACGTCTCTTTATTTAGCTCGTTCATTCCCCCAGACATGGACATGCAGACGGTCTGAGAAGCGGTATCCATGTTCAAGGCAATGGTTAATGATTGCCTCAGAACTGTCTCGGATGGCTTCACTGGAGATTCCCTTTGGCATGAGGATAATCTTAGAGGCGGGAATGTTATAGAGTTCTCGAAGTTCAGCAATGGTCTCGAGGTCTGATGGGGTATTAATGACAAACTTAAACGAGGCTAATGGGTACTGATTAAACCACTGTAGTGCCTCAGCCTTGAGGGCGAGCTCTGGCTTATTGCCTGAGTGTGCTAGCTTGGGTGAGACATTATATTGGATCTGGCGGTCGAGAGGTAAGCTCTCTGGAATGAGGGTTCCATTGGTCTCGAACTCAATTGTCCAGGAGGATGGTAAGATGGAAATGAGTTCTAAGAGTTCTTTTTGCTGAAGAAGTGGTTCTCCGCCAGTAATCACAAGGTGTTGGCAGGGGTAGCTAGAGATGGTACTTAGAATATCCTCTACTGAGAGCTCGATGATTTGTTCCTTTTTGGAGTACTTACGCCCAGATGTGGTCTCCCAAGGGGTATTCTCCCAGTTCCATGTATAGGGTGTATCACACCAAGTGCAATGGAGATTACAGAGGGATAACCGCATGAATATAGACGGCTTACCAGTAGAGATTCCTTCGCCTTGTACAGTGTAGAAGATTTCAGGCTGTCCAGAAGGGAGACGAGATAATTTCATTTACTTAACGTAGTTACGAGCGCCGAATAATGCTGAGCCAACGCGGATGTGGGTCGCTCCTTCTTCCACCGCGATGTGAAAGTCACTACTCATTCCCATACTGAGAGAGGGGAGAGGTATCCCTGAAGATTGAGAGACCTCGTCTCGTAGGGATCTAAGAGACGAGAAAGAGGGGCGTGCTTGCTCGGGGTCTGATTGTGCCTGTGGGATACACATGAGACCCTCTAGCGCGATATTAGGTAAAGTGGATGCATGCCGAACTGCACCTAGAGTTTCTTCAGGAGAAAAGCCTCCTTTTGATTCCTCACGGTCGATATTCACTTGCAAAAAGAGGTGAGGGCGTACTCCTTCTTCTCCAGCGATGCGGTTAATGGCATCTAGAAGCTTGATACTATCGATGCTGTGAATCCAGTTCGAGTGTTTTAAGACCTTCCTTACCTTATTGCGCTGTAGACCTCCGATGTAGTGCCATTCAAGATGAGCGGGTAAGGCCGGAGCTTTGATCTCTAGCTCTTGGAGCTTATTCTCGCCGAATACAAATTGATCGGCCTCTATCAGTGGAGATAACTTCTCAGCAGGCCAAGTCTTAGAGACCGCAATGAGCTGCACTTCATTAAGGGCGCGGCCTGCATTGATGCATGCTGCTTTGATCTGAGCTTGGACGGTATGAAGGTGGTCGGACACAGTAGTAAGATTAGTTCGATAGCGTGATGAGGTCTTTGAGAATAGAGAGGGCTTCTCGTTTAGTCGGGTCTAGGTTAGAAGGGTATTCTGGAGTTGTGTCAAGATCAGCCAGTTCCTCTTTAGCCGTACGCATGTAGACCTGTTCGTCTCTGTCTAGAAGGGGAAGGTCCGATTCACTAGTAGCATCTTCCAAGAGCATACGGTACACTGAGAACGAGTCGAGATCTGCTTGCTGAATAGAGGCATAGCGCTCGACTTGTTCTTTGATACGATCTTTACGACGCTCTTCTGCTTTCTTGATTTCTTCCCGACGCTCGTTGATATTGAGACTGATAGAGTTCTCTTCTATACGTTTCTTAGTACGCTCGATTTCCTCCTTAATATAAGTGAAATCTAGGTCTGAGCTAATACGTGATGCGCTTAATTGCTCGAGTTGAGAGAGATGGAGATCTTCTTTGTTTAGTTTATTGTAGGTACTCGGGTTAATTTCGTCATAGGGGAGGGCGTGTTTGGAGTAACGTTCGCCTATTTCGAGCGATGAAAGTAGAGACGGAATAACTATGTCAGACTCTACCCCTTTCAACTGAGTTGAGCCACCTGAGACACGGTAGAACTTCTGGATGGTTGCCTTAACGATACCAGCACGGCTAGAGTCTTGATACCACTTCATGAAGCGTTTGATCTCTAGGGGTTGCTGTACTGTACCCTTTCCAAAGGTGAATTCATCGCCGATGACGACAGCTCTGTTATAGTCCTGTAGGGCGGCAGCTAGAATCTCACTGGCAGATGCACTAGTTTTGCTAACGAGTACTGTGACCGGTTTGGTGAAAAGTACGTTCTTACTATAGGAGTTTTTGACTCGAGTTTGACTGAGAGAGTCTTGAATTTGTACTACGGGTCCGTTACCGGTGAAGTATCCTGTGATGTGCTGCACTTCATCAAGAGAGCCACCACCATTGTTACGTAGATCGATGACGAGACCGTCGACGTCTTCTTGGTTCATTCGTTCTAGAAGTGTCTTCACATCTCTAGCCACACTAGTAGTGTTATTTTGGAAGTCTTTGTAGAATGATGGGATCACCATCCAGCCTAACTTCTTCGATGTATCATTGTCAGACTTGTATTCATAGACTTCTGCACTCGCCATTTCGTCTTGTTGTTCTACAACGTCACGTTTGATTTTGATCAGTTTAGTTTGTCCCGGGGCTCCGTTTGCAGGTTCTACTTTGAGAGTAACATTTGTGTTCTTCTTTCCTCTAATGTGGCTCACCACTTTACCGATCGGCATATAGAGGATATCTACCATCTTACCATTAGAAAGAGGGTCAACCGCTACGATTCTGTCATTGAGTTGAAGCTCACCTTGTTTATCTGCTGGTCCGCCGATGACGATTCCCTTAATCAGAGTCGACCCGTCATCTTCTGAAGAGAGCAGGGCGCCAATACCAACGAGTGAGTTAGCGATGCTACTACGAAACTGTTCCGTTTCGCGATGGCTGAAGTAGTCTGAATGAGGGTCGTACGCTGCTGCTACAGTGCTGAGGAAGAGATTAGCGACATCTTCTTCATCGAAGTCATGATATGTCTGAGAGATTCGTTCGTTTCGTTTCGCAATCTTTTCATACACAGATTCATCTTCATCGAGATAGTCGCTAGCGGTCTTATTGAGCTCATTTGCCCTGTCCGTGATAGATTCTCTTCGGAGGAGTTCAGATAGAAGAGATTCCTTTAGGTGAAGCTTCCATAGCGCGCGCGAGTCTTCATTATTCTGAGGCCATGCCGCATCTTTACGGTTCAACTGGATAGAATCGTCTAGGGTGAAATTAAACTCCTTTTTCTCAAGTAACTCTTGGTTATACTGATGTCTCTCATCGAGACGTTCTAGGAAGATTGCGAAGATTTCCTTTGCTGGAGTGGTTCCTTCTGCTTTGACGAGGAGGTTATCTAGCTGAGTCTTATAGTTATCGTTGAACTCATCGATATCGGATTGAGTGAAGTAGAGCTTTTGAGGGTCGAGTTTCTCGATATAGTCAGTGAGGATTCTCATCGACATGTCATCGTCAAAGCTAAGCTTAGCGTAGTGTCCATTCTGTAAGATCAGCACCATTTCCTGTCCAACGTTATTAAAGTTGGTCTTGGCTGAGCACGCCAATGACAGGAGGCTAAGGAGTCCTATAGTTAAGAGGTTTGAGAGACGATGCATATTGTGATAGATGTTATAGATTGGGAGCGATGCATCAATCAGATTTTCTCTAATAAACAAAGAAAGGCACCCATTGGGTGCCTTTGTGGTATCAAATGTGAGGAGGAGACGGATTACCAAGTACTACGAGGGAGTCTGATGACATCCTTGTCTTGTACTTTGTGGTTACGATCCTCGACCTTTTTCATATCGAATTTGTACTCTTTTTGGTTTCGCTCGATGTAGACCCATCGCTTAGAGTCGAACGTCTTAGCTCCACCACCTGCTGCAACAGCCTCTTGGAGAGTCATGCTACGTTGTAGAGGAAGGACTTGTGAGCCACTCTGGGAGATGAATGTGAATTTCACTCCTGTCAGCTGGTCGTCTTCTTTTGACTCTACATTGATTGTAGGGTTGGTGTAGATCTCTGCCTTTTTGTAGAGCGATTCGATATATCTAGCGAGAGTAATAGGAGTCTTGCCTGACGCTTGAACGCTTCCAATATAGGGGAGGTTAATCGTTCCATTACTGTAGACGGAGTACTGCTTATTGAAGTCTGTAGCATCTGCAGCAGGTACACCCTGAATAGTAATGGTGATATTTGAGTTCGAGTTGATTGAGTTAGAAAACGCAACCAATGTTAAAGTGAGGAAAAGGTAGATTGTCTTCATGAGTATTAGTTTAATAGAGTGAATCTTCATTGGAATTATTCACACTAGTTGTTGATTGTTGAAGCGGAGCGTTTACCTGGTTTTGTTTTTTTACTGCTCTTGTGTCAGCAGGCGCTGGTCCACTGGCTTCTTGTGTTGAAGAGTAATACGTGTAGTAACTGGTGTAATATTGGTACTGGTTGTCACTCTTAACATCAACGTTGTTAAGAACTACGCCGAGGATATTACCGCCTACATTCTCCACCGCTTGCTTCACACGCATGAGAAGTGCGCGAGGGAGTTTGCGGTGTTGAACTACGATCATTGTTTGGTCTGCTTCGCTAGAGATCACGGATGCATCACTTACACCGAGGATTGGTGGTGAGTCGATGAGGATGAGATCGAACTTCTGCTTCACGTCAGAGATGAGCTCAGACATACGGTTACTGTTGAGGATACCTGCAGCATCGATATGCGTGACACCAGATGGTAGGAAGTAGAGGTTCTCGACCGGAGTCTGGAGCACTACATCTTCTAGGCGCAAGTCTGTGGTGAGGTAGTTAGATAGACCGACAGAGTTATTGATCTCGAAGAATGTGTGCAGTCGAGGTCTACGAAGGTCGGCATCTACAATGAGGGTGTTGTATCCACCTTGGGCACAAACGTAAGCAAGGTTCATGAGGGTAGTAGACTTACCTTCACCTGCGCCACCAGAGACTACTGTAATACAGTTATCGTCAGGGTTACGGCGCTTATTAAATTCAATATTAGTACGAAGGATACGGTAGGCCTCTGCATCAGGAGAGATACCATTTTCTTGATGGAGGAGAGAGATATCCTGCGGAATAACGGCGAGAACAGGAACCTGGAGGTAACGTTCAACATCATCAAGGCTCTTCACTGATGTATCGACGAATTCAAGAATGAACGCAAGTGCAAGACCAATAATGAGACCTAAGACGGCTCCGAGAGAGAGGTTGAGTCCAACTTTCGGGAAGCTCGGCTTTGTTGGTGGTTTTGCATTCTGGTGGAAGGTAATTGTTTCCTTAGGCATCTTGATTTGAATTTTCTTAGATGCGTGCGAGAACTTCATGTTGTCGAGGAGAGCTTGCTCTTGTTCGAAGGCGCGCTGAGCCTCTAAGACATCATAACCCACACTGGTCTTTTCTCGTACGACATCTTTCTTTTCGGAAAGAACGAGTACTTGTTCGTCTAGAGAGGCCTCAACTAATTCGAGACGAGCTCGGAGTGTTGCTCTGAGTTCCTGAACAGCCTTTAAGACATCCTCTTTGAGTTGTGCATTCGTCTTCTTTGCAGCAATCATCTTAGGGTGTTTAGAGCCATAGCCACTCGTTTGGAATCCAACCAATGCTCGGTCACTTTCGACGAGTTGTTGGTAAAGCGCGGGGACCCGACTCTCAACAATTTGTAGACCAGATGCAACAGCGATGAGTTCGTCATCAGTATGACTTGTCAGGGTGTTGATTTGAGTTTCGAGAGTACGCTTCTCTTTTTTGAACTCCTCTAACTTTTTCGCAGCATCTTGATAGATTACTTGTTCGAGTCTACCACCTGATTCGTTCTTATTTTCTCCATAGATGTAGTCGATTCCGGTAGTCTCTGAGAGGTTTTGGAGGTAGATGCGTTTCTCATGAACGACATCTTCTTGGACCTGGAGGATTTCATCTAAGGCCGCAAGCTGATTGCTGATCCTTTCTTGTTCCTTCTCTTCACGATGCTGCTTGTATGTTTCTGCAACACATTGAGCAATAAGTGTAGCCTCCTCTTTATCTCGGTGGGTTACTGAGATCTCAACTAGGTCGGTGCCAAGAGTGGCCTCTGTTTTCGTGATGGCTTTGATTGTTTCTACAGTGTCCTGTAGGGGCATATTCCAGAGGGAGGTGAGATCCAGAGTCGTGGCGACTTTCTCTAGAGAGATATCAGAAGTGATGATCTCGAACTGGGTTTGCAAATAGTT
>WTJZ01000167.1 GCA_011524615.1 Akkermansiaceae bacterium
TCCGTACAGAGTCTGGTATGAAGCGCTTCCGCTTCCGCCGTATGAAGTCAGATGTACGCTACGTGATCCAATCCAGCACCACCCTTTCGGCGGACTCCTGGATTGATGAATGGGATAGTAGCACGGACACCCTCGCGCCTCTGGAGGATTGGCAGGCGCTCGACTCAGACCCTGCCTCTACCGAGACCAGATACTTCCGCCTGAGGGTAGAATAAAGGCTCCCCCACCGAGGGCCGCCCCCCGCTCGGAGAGAAATCTGCCCCCTCTTAACAATTGTCGAATCGGTTAAGAGTTTTTTAGCGCTCCCCTTAAGAGAAAACACCCCAGTAGGAGACCTACTGGGGTGCATTACAAACAACAACTGGTTTACTATGAGAATGGTCGTGATCAGCTTACGATGATCGTATCTTGTGCTCCGCGATACATAACGGTCGCTTCGTGTTGCGCAGCAGCATGGTGAGCGGCGTCATCGCCTTTATTGTGGTGAAACTTAGCTCCTCGGTACGTTCCATCATATTCGCGGTCCGCGACCTTCTGGTGGGCACGTACTTCTTGATTGTATTCTGCGATTGGTTGAACTGCTCCTCGGTATCTAATGTTTTTCGTCATGGCTCTCTTGGTTAGTTGGTTATACTATTGCTCACCACGTGCCAACTCCCTCAATCCCTTATGCCATAAGGGTTCGCCATAAACAAAGCTCTCAAATCCAACCCTTATTTGGGGAAACCCTTACCACTCACTGATCAATAATTGACCACTTCTAACACGATGGTCATATTTTACTACGGCGTCACGTTTACCTCTAGAAAAGCAGCATCCAAGATTTTTTAAAAATAGGTAAAGCGCAAAAATTAATTTCACAATTAATCAATTTTAGCCCAAAAAGACAATTAGTATGGCCTATACCTCGTTCAAAGTCTTTCTATTCAGCCTCTGCTCAGTCACCTTGACCCTGAGCGCTAGCCGCGTCTACTTTCACTTACCGCATCATACAGATGTAGAAGACATCGACTACAAACAAGAATTAGAAACACTGCTCTCCTACTACGATCAACCGCTCGAAGCAATGGAAGAGGTCTTAAAGACCACTCACCCCAATAGAACCCAGTTTCTTCACCACGAGATCGCCAAAGAGCGCCTCTCAGAACACTCTCCCAAAGAGGCCATCGAGACCATCCTCGCGGCAGAACTAGCGTATGACAATGGTCTCATTCAATCTGTCTATGCACAGTGGATCACACAAGACTCCCAAGCCGCGAGCGATTATGCGAGTCAACTGCCTGATCATTCCTCTGTGCTCCCAAAACTCATCGGTATACTCGCGAAAACAAAACCCGATTTAGCACTTACATTGGCGTTAGATCCTCGACATAGCGAAACTCGTAACGAGTGCCTCTCCAGCATATCACGCATCGCTCCTAACTCCCTCATCGATTATTCCCTGCTTCATCCTGAGCTAGACTTCCTTAAGAACCATGTGGCTTACGCTCTCGCAAGCATAACCAAGCAGGAGTTAATCAACAGGGGAGACTTGTTATCACTCTTAGAATCCCACGGCTATCCACGACATTACATCCATGCCTTCAACTCTCTAAATGAAGAGGAATGCGTCCAGTTGCTATCAAAACTGTCAGACGAGGATGACGCACCTTTCCTCTCACAAGTGATCATTCAACTCGCAAAACATGCACCTCAGAAAGCATATGATTACGCCAGTAAGTTACCCTCATCCCCCGC
Source organism: Akkermansiaceae bacterium (assembly GCA_011524615.1). Classification (GTDB taxonomy): domain Bacteria; phylum Verrucomicrobiota; class Verrucomicrobiia; order Verrucomicrobiales; family Akkermansiaceae; genus WTJZ01. The sequence continues at coordinate 1,738 of WTJZ01000167.1, forward strand.
TAAAGCGGAGTTAATGAAGTTAGTTCTTAGAGAGGTCTCTGATAGTGCGCCTCTACTCTATCTCAAATTATTACCCAAAGATCAGCCATCAAAGCATCCCTACAATATCAAACGCTCGTTCTCTCGGATCTGCAGTAATCATCCTGAACAGATTGCCTCCTGCATAGACAAGCTCACAACCAAAGAACTGGTTCCATATGCTATCGAAGGGGTAATGGAACACTACCTATCGGTTCCCGATTATAAGAAGGCGAAAGCATTCGCCGATTCATTTGAAGAGAAAGACCTACATCACCACGCACTTGGGATCCTCTTCAACTCCCCAGACTCACCATACCTCTCATTGGCCGAAGAGATCTTCCTAGAATCTGAGTCAGATAGGATAGGGAGCTACTCACTCAATCAGTTTATCAGAGCATACGCAGAATCATCTCTCCCAAAAGCAACGTCCTTCTACCAATCGCTATCTCGCCGTTCTCGTAAAGATGCATGCTTCAGACCTCTGGTAACAGCCTTGCTTAAGCAAAGCCCTCAAGAAGCACTCCACTTTATTATCCAAAATAAGCACGACCCATCCGCGCGCAACTCCGCGCTAAAAGAACTCGCTACACATCTCGCTGATACTCAACCTGAATTAGGGCAACAGCTCGCCGACAGTATCAACGATGAATCGCTACGTCACACCTACAACGCGAGCCTCTCTCTCCGCTTGATAGAGATCAACCCAGATTCCCTACAGGAACGCTTATCCTCCATTCAGAATCCTGATCTAAAGGGCCTGATTCTCAAAAACGTCGCCTCAACACACCCTGCACTTGTCGCGCAAGAATTCAAATCATTGAATACCACGTCGATTGGCAAATACTCCTTAGACTACTTTATTAAAACATATGCCAGTCAGTCACTCTCCCAAGCTGAAGAATTCTGCCAATCTTGTTCTACTAGCGAGATCTACCCAGTGGCTATCAACGCATACATATCCACTATCTCATCCACGTTACCACAAAAAGCACTACAACTCGCTGCACAAGCTAATCTAGAATACTTCCAATTCAAACAGCTCATACATCCCATAGGCCGCCAACTCGGAACAGACAGTCCTGAGTATGCTCTTGCACACTACAAAGAACTCGTGCCAGAATCCCTTAGAAGTTATTTCCTTTTAGAGGTTCTCAAAGGCTGGTCAAGAGAGGTGCCAGAAGAAGCCATCAAACACCTTTCGCTCATAGAAGACAGCTTAGAAAAAGGCAGGCTGACCCAATTAATAATAAAAAGATTAGCTCTCGACTCCCCTGAAGAAATACTAGAGTACCTCCAAAGTTTACCTCCCTCATATACTAAGGGAGATCTAATTCATAAGATCTCCTCCGAATCTCCAGAAATAGCACTAAAGGTATTTCTCGATAATTCTAGTATACGTATAGGCAACGCCCACCTTTATGATATAGTGAAGCGGTTTGTCGACCGATCTCCACAAGAGGCATTACAAATACTCAGCCAAGTAGAGAACAAGCACTTACATCAACAAATTACCGAATACCTTGTCACAAGCTTCAGTGTGACAGACTCTCCTGAGTTAGTCATCCCTCTATTGATAGACGCGCACTACAAACATAGCCTCAATACCGCTGTAGAGGCGATCGCAGGTAAACTCGCCACAGAAAAGGAGTTCGCATCCTTTAACACTGCTCTGACTATCAAAGACGATAAACTACGGAACGCCTTCATCATTCGATACATGAGAGAGCTCAGTAAACACGATTTACCAAAGGCTAAGGAACTGATCACCCAATACTCATCCCAGATCCCCTTTAATGAGTGTTATCAACGTATCATTTATGAAGAGGCCTATGTGTCTCCATCTAGTACCGCACAGTGGGTCTCTAGCTTATCCGATCACACACTACAAGAAGCCTGCATCAGGCCTCTTACTACGGCATGGCTCGAACACAGTATCGATGCCCCAATGAACTGGCTCCAAAGCCTACCTCGTTCAAAAGAGAGAGGAGAAGCGCTCGAATCCGTCTTTGAGCGATGGGCACGAGCAGATCCCCAAGCCCTACTAAAAGCGCTCCCCTCGATCTCTGATAGAAGTAGTCAAGGGTACGCATTATCATACCTTTCTTCTCCTTACCCAGAAGAGGTCGCGCGGATCTTCATTAGTCAAAACCGCACTAAAATTGGGGAATATAAACTCTCAAGCTGCTTCACTAAGCTACTGAAGCAATCAGCCGACAAAGCTCTCGCACTCTTTGATGAGATCGAGAGCCATAGATTAAAAAACGTGGTCCTCGATAGCATACTAAGAGAACATGAAACAATCCCTCCTCTAAGAGTATTTCAATTTGCGGTAACACACGCCGACATCACCAATGTCTCTCGTTCTAACCAACTGAGACCTCTGGGGATTGAGATTGGGCGTACAGAACCTATTAAAGGTCTAGAGCTCATCAACAATGTATCAGATAGCAAAGTACTCACAACCATCTTCACCTCTATCATTAGAGGATGGTTAGAGACGAATAGAGAAGAAGCCTTTGCCTATATCCAATCTCATAAAAATCTACCAAACGACCGACATATCTACCAACTGATCGGTGGATTCGCGGGAGAGTCGCCCTCTGAATATGAACCACTCGTCACAGGGATTACGAATCCCAAGTACAGACAAGCTGCTTTCATTTCATATATTCGCACGTTATTAGAAGAAGACACAGCCTATGCTCAGAAGTTCATGATATCCCTCCCTCCAGAGAGTCAGCTGGCTACCATTCCGAGCTTTATCACCTTATGGGCTAGAGAAAACGTGACGGATACAGAAAACTGGATCAAGTCTTTACCTGACGGGGAACTCAAAACTGCAGCTCGTCTTGAATTTGCCTCACACGTTGGCTCATATATTTCTCCAGAAGCAGCAATCAACCTATTGCTAGAACTCCCAGCTTCAGAAGAACGCTTCAAGCGAATCTCTCATTGCTGCCTTCTTTGGCACTTACGCACCTCAGATAAAGCGCTCCATTGGCTCGACACCACTACTGAGCTGTCACCAAAACAGATCGACATCATCAAACAGAAAGCAAAGATCTATTAAACATCGTAACGGATGTCTGTGGTAGCAGGCGTCTGGCTTTGGGCTCCAAACCTCTGAATCTGAGCTCAACCCACCCAATAAAAAAGCCCACTGGATAGTGGGCTTTAGTAATTGGTCTCTTACACGAGTGGCTCACAGCGGGAGCAGATGTGATCTGGGTGATCGCTCGGCTCGTAGCGTCGGCAGCGTGGACACATCTCGTA